>NZ_JBFAIR010000006.1:0-255606 GCF_040654815.1 Streptomyces sp. NPDC050619
TCGGCGCGCATGAACAGCGCCATCACGCCACCGATGCAGAAGAACGCGAACGACGTGACCAGATACAGCGTGCCGATCGTCTTGTGATCAGTGGTGGTGAGCCACTTGATGACGACGCTGCCGCGGGTCTGGCGCCGGACCGGCAGCTCGTCCGCGTAGTGGGACCCTGCTGCCGCGGCACCCTGGGGTTCGTTGAGGATGCTCACAGGTTTGTCGTCTCCCGGTTCTTCTCGGGGCCCGTCTGCGCGATGCCCGCGGGAATGTAACCGGTCTGCCCCTTCTTGGCGAGGTCCTTGAGGTGCTGCTCGTAGCGCTCGGGGGAGACGACCTTCACGTTGAACAGCATCCGGGAGTGGTCGACGCCGCACAGCTCGGCGCACTTGCCCAGGAAGGTGCCCTCCTTGTTGGGAGTCACCTGGAAGGCGTTGGTGTGCCCCGGGATGACGTCCTGCTTCATCAGGAACGGCACCACCCAGAAGGAGTGGATGACGTCACGCGAGGTGAGGATGAAGCGGACCGTCTTGCCCTTGGGGAGCCAGAGGGTCGGGCCGGGGTTGCCGGTCTGCGGGTTCTTGGTCGCCGGCGTGCCGACGTCGTAGACACCGCCGGCGTTGGCCGGGAAGGCGTCCTTGAACCGGTCCGGAATGGCGTCCAGGTTCTCGTCGGTCTTCGCGTTGCCGGTGGAACCCGCGACGGGCTCGACGTAGTTGAACCCCCAGCTCCACTGGAAGCCGACGACGTTGATGGTGACGTCGGGCTCCTTCTTGAGGCTGAGGAGCTTCGTCTCGTCACGGGCCGTGAAGTAGAAGAGGACCGAGACGATGATGAGCGGGACCACCGTGTACAGCGCCTCGATGGGCATGTTGTACCGGGTCTGCGGAGGGACTTCGATCTTGGTGCGGGTGCGCCGGTGGAAGATCGCACTCCACACGATCAGACCCCACACCAGCACGCCGACGGCGAGCGCGGCAGCCCACGATCCCTGCCACAGGGAGAGGATCCGCGGACCCTCTTCCGTGGTCGGGGTGGGAAAACCAAGGCGGGGGAAGTCCTTGTATGTGCAACCGGTCGCGGTCACCAGGACCAGGCCCGCGGTCAGTGCCTGCAGCAGCTTCCGCCGCATCGGGCGCCGCGGCGAGCGGTCGGAGCCGTTGGGACTCACGTAGCGCCTTCCCGAGAGTCTCGCCCGCGCGGTTGAGCTGCGGCCTTCTCGGTGGTCGGTCGCCGCCCTGCGTCGGGCAGGGGTTTGGATGTTTATGCGGACCAAACCCTAGCTGACGCCCTCCGGGGGGTCGCGGGGAGGGGGGCATTCGCGCTGCGAGTCGTGCCGGGCGCCTAGTAGTTCGGGTGGCTCTGTGAGTTGGCGGCTGCTGGTTCGTCGTGACTTCTCGCGCCCGCGCGGCGGAGCCGCATATCGACACAGCCCCGCGCCCCTGAGGTCCGCTGCCCTGCTGGAAGATTTAGCGTTGCTGTATGTCCTACTTCGATGCCGCTTCCTCTGCTCCCCTTCATCCTGTTGCTCGGCAGGCTCTGCAGGCTTCGCTCGATGAGGGGTGGGCCGATCCCGCGCGGCTGTACCGGGAGGGGCGTCGGGCGCGGATGTTGCTTGATGCGGCGCGGGAAGCGATGGCCGAGGCGGTGGGATGCCGGCCGGACGAGCTGGTGTTCACCTCCTCCGGTACGCGCGCGGCGCACTCCGGGATCGCCGGGGCACTGGCGGGGCGCCGTCGCGTCGGGCGTCACCTGATCGTGTCAGCGGTCGAACACTCTTCGGTGCTCCATTCGGCGGAGGCGTTCGAGGCGGACGGCGGGTCGGTGACGCGGGTGCCGGTGGAGCGGTCGGGCGCGGTGACCGTGGAGTCGTACGAGGAGGCCCTTCGCCCGGACACCGCGCTGGCCTGTCTCCAGTCGGGCAACCACGAGGTGGGGACGGAGCAGCCGGTGGCCTCCGTCGCCGAGGTGTGCCGGGCGGCCGGGGTGCCGCTGCTGGTGGACGCGGCCCAGTCGCTGGGCTGGGGGCGGGTGGAGGGCGACTGGTCGCTGCTCACGGCGAGTGCCCACAAGTGGGGCGGGCCGTCGGGGGTCGGGCTGCTGGTCGTACGGAAAGGGGTGCGGTTCGCGCCTCAAGGGCCGGTGGACGAGCGGGAGTCGGGGCGGGCGGCCGGGTTCGAGAACATCCCGGCGATCGTGGCGGCGGCGGCTTCGCTGCGGGCGGTGCGGGCCGAGGCGACGCAAGAGGCCATACGGCTGCGGGAGCTGACGGAGCGGATCCGGGTGCGGGTGCCGCGGCTGGTGCCGGATGTGGAGGTGGTCGGCGACCCGGTGCGCCGGCTGCCCGGGATCGTCACCTTCTCCTGTCTCTATGTCGACGGGGAGACACTGCTGCACGAGCTGGATCGCTCCGGTTTCTCCGTCTCGTCCGGATCGTCCTGTACGAGCAGCACGTTGACGCCCAGCCATGTGCTGCGGGCGATGGGGGTGCTGAGCGAGGGAAACGTGCGGGTGTCGCTGCCGCTCGGGACACCGGCGGAGGACGTCGAGCGGTTCCTGGAGGTGCTGCCGGGGGCGGTGGCTGGGGTGAGGGAGAAGCTGGGGGCGCCGGTCGCGGAGGCGGTCGTACAGGGCGACGCCCTGGTGGTGGACTCCCTCGGCAAGCGCTGCCCGATCCCGGTCATCGAGCTG
Source organism: Streptomyces sp. NPDC050619 (assembly GCF_040654815.1). Taxonomy (NCBI): domain Bacteria; kingdom Bacillati; phylum Actinomycetota; class Actinomycetes; order Kitasatosporales; family Streptomycetaceae; genus Streptomyces; species Streptomyces sp. NPDC050619. The sequence continues at coordinate 2,683 of NZ_JBFAIR010000006.1, forward strand.
GCCAAGGTCATCGGGGAGGTGGGGGTGGGCGGCACGGTCCGGGTTCTCTCGGACGACGAGGCGGCCCGGCTGGACATTCCGGCGTGGTGCGCGATGCGCGGGCAGGAGTACGTGGGCGAGGAACCGGCGGACCGGGGCTCGGCCTATGTGGTCCGCCGGCTGACGTGACTCAGCGCAGGTGCGTCTGAACCTCGGCGCCGGCCGCATGGCCGTATGCCTTGGTGAAGCGCTCCATGAAGTGGGCGCGGCGCAGCTGGTACTCCTGAGTGCCGACCGTCTCGATGACGAGCGTGGCGAGCATGCAGCCCACCTGGGCGGCGCGCTCCAGCGGGACGCCCCAGGCCAGGCCGGAGAGGAAGCCGGCCCGGAAGGCGTCGCCGACGCCGGTGGGGTCGGCCTTGCGCTCCTCCTCCGGGGTGCCGACGACGATCGGCTCCGCGCCGTCCTGCTCGATGCGCACGCCCCGGGCGCCGAGGGTGGTCACGCGGTGGCCGACCTTGGCGAGGATCTCGGCGTCGGTCCAGCCCGTCTTGGACTCGATGAGGCCCTTCTCGTACTCGTTCGAGAAGAGGTACGTCGCTCCGTCCAGCAGTACCCGGATCTCTTCGCCCTCCATGCGGGCGATCTGCTGGGAGAAGTCGGCGGCGAAGGGGATGGAGCGGGAGCGGCACTCCTCGGTGTGGCGGAGCATCGCCTCCGGGTCGTCGGCGCCGATCAGGACCAGGTCGAGGCCGTCGACGCGGTCGGCGACCAGCTTCAGCTCGATCTGGCGGGCCTCGCTCATGGCGCCGGTGTAGAAGGAGCCGATCTGGTTGTGGTCGGCGTCGGTGGTGCAGACGAAGCGGGCGGTGTGCAGCGTCTCGGAGATGCGCACCGACTCGGTGTCGACGCCGTGCCGGTCCAGCCAGGCCCGGTATTCGTCGAAGTCGAAACCCGCGGCGCCGACGAGGATCGGCTTGGTGCCGAGCTGGCCCATGCCGAACGCGATGTTCGCGCCGACACCGCCCCGGCGTACGTCGAGATTGTCGACGAGGAAGGAGAGCGAGACCGTGTGCATTTGGTCCGCGACGAACTGGTCGGCGAAGCGGCCGGGGAAGGTCATGAGGTGGTCGGTGGCGATGGAGCCGGTGACTGCGATGCGCACGGTGTTGACTCTCCTGTGGGGAGACGGATTGACAGTTCACGCTATCGGGTCCGTGCGGGGCTCTGCGAGACTGCGCGGTGGTTCGTGAGGCTCCGAATCCGCTAAAACTACCCGATAGTAGATCTTTCTTCGCAGGCTCGACCGTGCCTACGGTGCCGCTATGACGAACCTCAAGATCCACGCTGCCGTCCCGGCCGACCTGGAAGGCGATTTGGCGTCGCTGCGCGGGGACTGCGCTCGGATGGCTCCCCACTGGGTGGTTCCCGACCGGATCGTTTCCCTTCCGGTCTCGCCGTCGCTCATCCACGGCGTGACCGTCCCCCAGGCGTCGGCCCGGCTGCTGGACGCGATGTCGGAGTACGGCGACTGAGGCGGCGCTTTCAGGGGAACCGTGCGCTCCCCCGCTGCGTCCCATCGCTGTCCCCCGTAAAGGGGATGCGGGATACGACCCGCCGGCAGCCGAAGGAGCGATGCGGTGAACACCGAGCGACCCGACAACGACGACGCCGACGGCCCCGCCGAGGAGCAGGGCGCCACGGCGAGCGAGGGCGTCTCGGAGAACGAGGGCGCCTCGGAGCTTAAGGAAACCCAGGAGACAGCTCAGGAGACAGCTTCGGAGACAGCTTCGGAGACAGCTTCGGAAGAGAAGGCAGTCCCGGAAGCGGCCCCGGAGTCGGTCTCCGCGCAGAAGAGCGGCCAGGAGGACGCCCCTGATACCGAGGCGCCCGCCGCTCCGGACACCGACGCACCCGCCCCCGACGCGTCCGGCACCCCCGGGCCGGCCCGGCGGCGCCCCGCCGTGGTCGTCGCCTCCGTCGCCGCCGCCGTGCTGCTGGTCGGCGGCGGTGGAGCGTACTTCGCCGCGACCGCCTCCGGGGGATCCGGCGGCTCGGACGGGGGTACGGCGTCGGGGGCCGACGGCGACGGCACTCCCCCGCCCCTCGCCCTCGACGGCTACTCCGAGAGCGGGTCCACGAACGGCATCGCGCCCGGGGAGCCCAACCCGTACGGGGTCACCTACCGTGCCGGCGGCGCCCTCCCGGACGGGCCCGGCTCGGCGCCCGTGTACCGGGTGGGCGGCGAAGTCACCGCGGACGAGGTGGCCGAGCTGGCGAAGACGCTCGGTGTCAGCGGGACGCCGGTGGCCCAGGGGCAGGTATGGAAGGTCGGGGCGAAGGACGGTTCGGGGCCGAGTCTCCAGGTGATCAAGCGGGCCCCCGGCGCCTGGACGTTCCAGCGCCAGGAACCCGCCTCCCCGGGCGCCGACCCGGTGAGCGAGGCAGCCGCGAAGAAGGCGGCCGCGCCCGTCCTGAAGGCGGTGGGTCAGGACGACGCGAAGCTGGACGCGAGCCAGGTCATGGGCCCGCAGCGGGTGGTGAACGCCGAACCCGAGGTCGGCGAGCTGCCCACGTACGGCTGGACGACCGGCGTGAGCGTCAACGCGCAGGGCGAAGTCGTGGGCGGCAGCGGCCAGTTGAAGGCGCCGGTGAAGGGCGACACGTACCCCGTCCTGAGCGCGGAGAAGACGCTGGCCCTGATGAACGCGGCGCCGGGGACCGGCCACCGCATGGGCATCGGCGGCTGCGCCAGTCCCGTACCGCTGAAGGACCGGCTCGAAGCCCCCTGCGGATCGGGCGGCGCCGCTCCGGCGAAGGAGACCATCACGGTCGACAAGGCCGTGTTCGGGCTGGCGTCGCATGTCGTGGACGGGCGGCAGACGCTGGTGCCGTCCTGGCTGTTCGAGGTACGGCCGGCGGGTGCGCAGGACGCGTACACGGTGACGCATCCGGCGATCGACCCGAAGTACGTGACCTCCACGGCGCCGTCCGGTGAGCCCTCCGGGCGGCCGAGCCCGCGGCCGAGCGGGCCGGGCGACGAGCCGACCGCGGCGCCGGCCACGCGGGACGTCCAGGTGGACGGCTACACGGCCGAGGGGCGGGAGCTGACCGTGAGCTTCACGGGCGGGGTCTGCGCCGACTACAAGGCGACGGCGAGCGAGAGCGGGGACAAGGTGACCGTGAAGGTGACCGAGACCCCGTGGCCGGACAAGGTGTGCATCATGATCGCGAAGGTGTACCACCAGACCGTGTCCCTGGACCAGCCGCTCGGCGACCGCGAGGTCGTGGGGACGAACGGCAAGGATGTCCCGCTGGAGAAGGCGGGGGCGCGGCTGCCGGAGACGTCCGGGGCGCGCTAGGACCTGGTCGGAGAAGGCAGCGCGAAGGCGGCGGCCCCCTCGGAGGGGGTCGCCGCCTTCGCGCTGCCTTCTCGCTGCTTCTCGCTGGTCAGCTGTTCGCGGGGCTCAGCTGAAGGAGTCGCCGCAGGCGCAGGAGCCCGTCGCGTTCGGGTTGTCGATCGTGAAGCCCTGCTTCTCGATGGTGTCGACGAAGTCGATGGACGCGCCGCCCAGGTACGGGGCGCTCATGCGGTCGGTGACGACCTTGACACCGCCGAAGTCCTTGACCACGTCGCCGTCGAGCGAGCGCTCGTCGAAGAAGAGCTGGTACCGCAGGCCGGAGCAGCCGCCGGGCTGAACGGCGACGCGCAGCGCCAGATCGTCACGGCCTTCCTGTTCGAGCAGGCCCTTGACCTTCGCCGCGGCGGCGTCGGACAGGATGATGCCGTCGGTGACGGTGGTGGTCTCGTCCGATACGGACATCTACATCTCTCCCGGGTTGTACGGAGACTGCTTGCCGACAGTTGCAACCGCCGGGGCCGCGGATTCATTCCGGGCTCACTTGTTCTTTTCGCCTGTCCCTTCATGCTCGCACACCCGTGCTGAAGCGAACAGCGGCCCTTGAACGGCTTCGACGCCCGACTGAACGGCCTCGACGCATGATTTCGGGATTCACGTCACATAGACGTTATGACCATCGTCAAAGTGACGTGAAGCGTTTATGATAGATAGCGTCAGTTCGACGAAAAGTAGAGCCGAAACGTAGAAAGGGTGCGTGCCGTGACCACCGCCCAGACCCCGGAGCTCGACGTACAGCCGACTCCTCTCGCCCTGCTGCTCCTCGGCCGTGAGGCCGACCCGAGGAGTGAGCGGGGTGTCGAATGTCCCGGTGACCTGCCCTCGCCGTCCGACCCGGACCTGGTCGAGCGCGCCCGCGCGGCCAAGGAGAAACTCGGCGACAAGGTGTTCGTGCTGGGCCACCACTACCAGCGCGACGAGGTCATCCAGTTCGCCGACGTCACGGGCGACTCCTTCAAGCTGGCCCGGGACGCGGCCGCTCGCCCGGAGGCCGAGTACATCGTGTTCTGCGGTGTGCACTTCATGGCGGAGTCCGCGGACATCCTGACGTCCGACGACCAGAAGGTCGTCCTGCCCGACCTCGCGGCCGGCTGCTCGATGGCCGACATGGCGACGGCCGAGCAGGTCGCCGAGTGCTGGGACGTGCTGACCGAGGCCGGCATAGCCGAGCAGGTCGTGCCCGTCTCGTACATGAACTCGTCCGCGGACATCAAGGCGTTCACGGGCAAGCACGGCGGCACGATCTGCACGTCCTCCAACGCCGAGCGCGCCCTGGAGTGGGCCTTCGAGCAGGGCGAGAAGGTCCTGTTCCTGCCGGACCAGCACCTGGGGCGCAACACCGCTGTCCGGGACATGGGGATGACGCTGGAGGACTGCGTCCTCTACAACCCGCACAAGCCGAACGGCGGCCTGACCGCCGAGCAGCTGCGCGCCGCGAAGATGATCCTGTGGCGGGGCCACTGCTCGGTGCACGGCCGCTTCAGCCTGGAGTCGGTGCGGGACGTGCGCGAGCGCATCCCGGGCGTGAACGTCCTGGTCCACCCCGAGTGCAAGCACGAGGTCGTGGAAGCGGCGGACTACGTCGGTTCGACGGAGTACATCATCAAGGCCCTGGAGGCCGCCCCGGCCGGCTCCAAGTGGGCCATCGGGACCGAGCTGAATCTCGTACGCCGCCTGGCGAACCGTTTCGCGCCCGAGGGCAAGGAGGTCGTCTTCCTCGACAAGACGGTCTGCTTCTGCTCGACGATGAACCGGATCGACCTGCCCCACCTGGTCTGGACCCTGGAGTCCCTGGCCGAGGGCAACCTGGTCAACCGCATCGAGGTCGACCAGGAGACGGAGGCCTTCGCGAAGCTGGCGCTGGAGCGGATGCTGGCGCTGCCGTAGTCCCCCTGTGCGGCGTGCTCACCCCGAGGAGGTCTTCCGCTCGGGGTGAGCGGGGTCGAGGCCGAAGACGGTGCCGTCCGGGGTGCTCACGATCAGCGCGCCGTCGTACGGCAGCACGTCGGACTTGTCCTCGCCGCTCGCGAGCTGCTCGGCCCGCGCGCCCGTCTCCCACAGCAGCGTGCCCTTGCGTGCGTCGAGGGCGGCGACCCGGCCGCTGCGGCTGGCCAGGTACAGGGTGCGGGTGCGGGCGTCGTACGTGGGCCGCCCCGAACCCTCGACGCTGGTCCGGGTCTGCCACAGCTGTTTGCCGGTCGACGGGGACACGGCGGTCACCTGGCCGTCGGCCCCGGTGATCCACAGGGTGTCGGCGGCCAGCGTCACCGATCCCTCGTAGGTCTTCGCCAGCTTCGTCGTGGTGCCGGCGCCGGTGTCCGGGCCGGTCAGCAGGATCTTGCCGAAGGTCAGGTCCTCGAGGCGGGCCGGGCCGGTGTCGCCCCCGACCACGAAGGCCGGCCGGCCGTCCACGGTGCCGAGCAGGCCGCTCGTGTACGGGGTCTTCAGACGCCGGACCACCGACCCGTCGGTCCGGTTCAGCTCCAGCAACTCGGCGGGCTGGGTGTCGTCGTCCGGGAAGCAGTGCGCGTACAGGCCGGAGCCGGCCGTCAGGAACTGGCAGTAGTCGTCGGCGGGCAGTTGCATGGTCCAGCGGTCGGCGCCGGTGCGCGGGGAGCGGGCCGTCACCAGTCGGCCGCCGGTGTCGGTGGTCAGGACGAGGTCGCCGGACAGGATCAGGTCGACGCTCGTGTCGTTCACCACGCGGGACCACAGCTTTTCGCCGCTCTTCGCGTCCAGGGCGACGATGCTGACCGGGCCGTTCGTGTTGCCCAGGTAGACCTCCTGCCTCACGAGCACCGCGCCGTCCCGGAAGCCGAGGAGCGTGAAGGCGTTCAGCTCCGTCTCCGCGGAGTCGGCGGACGCGAGGGCGGAGCGCCAGACGGTTTTGCCGCTGCGGCCGTCCAGACGTACCGGAAGGACGTTGCTGCCCGCGCAGTAGACCGCCTCCTCGTACCTCCCGCAGGTGACGTCGTTCGGGGCGGCGCTCTGGTCCCCCAGCGGCTTGACCTCGCCTCGTGGCGCCGTCTTGAACGCCGTCGTCTGCCAGGGCTGCCAGCCGGTGGGCACGGCCGCCCAGCGGGAGGTCGCGGACGGGGTGGTGCTCGCCGGCGGAGGGCTGTCCGCGAATCCCGGTCCGAACCCGACGTACCACAGCGTCCCGAGGGCCAGTGCGCCCACGGTGCCGGCCGCCGTCAGCACCGGGCGGATACGGCGGCGGCGCCGCCCGGACGTCGTCACCGCCACCGGGTCGGCCCCGGCGGAGGTCTCCTCGACGGTCCGCGGCATGTCCGCGCGCAGGGTCATCGTGAGCGGGTCGCCTGGGTCCGGTTCGGGCAGGGCGTCCGAGAACTCCTTCGCCAGCTCGTCGAGTTCGGGCCGGTCGGTGACCTCCTTGTTCAGGCAGCGCTCCAGGACCGTACGCAGCGGCTGGGGTATGCCGTCCAGCACGGGCGCCTCGTGGACGACCCGGAAGGCGGTCAGATAGGGGCTGTCGGTGTCGAAGGGCCCGCGCCCGGTGACCGAGAAGACCAGCAGCGCGCCCAGGGAGAAGACGTCCGAGGCGGGCCCGACCGTGCGGGCGTCGGTGAACTGCTCCGGGGACATGAAGGGCGGGGTGCCGATCATCTGCCCCGTCTCGGTGAGGGTGTTGTGGTTCTCGACCGCGCGGGAGATGCCGAAGTCGATGACGCGGGGCCCGTCCCCGGCCAGCAGGACGTTGGCGGGCTTGAGGTCGCGGTGCACGACGCCGGCCCGGTGGATGTCGCGCAGTGCCTCCACCAGCCCGAGGGTCAGCTGCCGCAGTTCGGCCTGGCTCAGGGCACCCCGCTCGCGGATCCGGTCCGCGAGGGAGCGGCCGGGTACGTACTGGGTCGCCATCCACGGCCGTAGCGCCTCGGCGTCGGCGTCCACCACCGGCGCGGTGAAGGCGCCGCTCACCTTGCGGACGGCCTCGATCTCCTGCCGGAACCGGGACCGGAAGACGGTGTCCTCGGCGTACTGCGCGTGCACCACCTTCACGGCGACCTCACGCCCCGACCGCGACCGGCCCCGGTAGACGATCCCCATGCCGCCGGCCCCGAGTCGATCGACCAGTTTGTACCCGCCGACCGATTTCGGGTCGTCCTTGTTCAGTGGCACGCCCGAATCCCCTTCCCGTGCACGGCAGTTCGAGTGCAAAGGATACGGAACCCGATCACGGCGTCGGCCGGGCCCCGAGCCACAGGGGCTCGGGGCCCGGCCGACGGGGGTGGCCGGAGCGTCACACGCCCGCGGGCTCCGGCTCCCGCACCGCGGGGTCCGTCTTCGCCGCCCGCTTCGCCGCGCGCTTCTTCGCCCGGCGCTCCTTGCGGAGCTCCAGCATCGCGTACAGCGTGGGTACGAGCAGCAGGGTGAGCAGGGTCGATGTGATCAGGCCGCCGATCACGACCACGGCCAGCGGCTGGGCGATGAAGCCGCCCTCGCCGGTGACGCCCAGCGCCATCGGGAGGAGGGCGAAGATCGTCGCCAGCGCGGTCATCAGGATCGGGCGGAGCCGGTGCCGGCCGCCCTCGACGACCGCCTCGACGACGCCGTAACCCTGCTTCCGGTACTGGTTGATGAGGTCGATCAGGACGATCGCGTTCGTCACCACGATGCCGATCAGCATCAGCATGCCGATCATCGCGGGGACGCCCATCGGGGTGTCCGTGGCCACCAGCAGGCCGATCGCGCCCGTCGCCGCGAACGGGATCGAGACCAGGAGGATCAGCGGCTGGGCCAGTGAGCGGAAGGTCGCGACCAGGAGCATGAAGACGATCGCGATGGCCGCGAGCATCGCCAGGGCCAGGTTCTTGAACGCGTCGTCCTGGTCCTCGGAGACACCGCCGATCTCGGCCGTGGCGCCCGCCGGGAGCTTCAGGGCGTTGATCTTGGACTGGAGGTCGGTGCTCACCGCGCCGGTGTTGTCGCCCGTCGGCCGCGCGGTGATCGTCGCCGCGCGCTGCCCGTCGATACGGGTCATCGACACCGGGCCGTCCACCAGCTCCACCGTGGCGATGTCGCCCAGCTTCACCGGGCCGAGCCGAAGATTCTTCAGCTCGGCAAGGGTCCGCGCCGGCTTCGCCGACTTGATGACGACGTCGCGTTCGGTGTCGTCCAGGATCGCCTTGGCGGCGGTGGTGCCGCGTACCGCCTGGGCGACGGCCGCGCCGAGGGTCTGGTCGTTGAAGCCCGCGGCCGCCGCCTTCGCGTTCGCGTTCACGGAGATGCGCGGGACGCTCTGCGAGAGGTCGCTGGTGACGTCCGTGACGTCGTCCAGGCCGGCGACCGTCTTGCGGACCTCCTCCGCGGACCGGCGCAGAAGGTCGGCGTCGGCCGACTTCACGACGACGCTCAGGTCCTGGCTGCCGAAGCCGTCGCCCGCGGAGACGGTGGTGGTGCCGATGCCCGACAGCTGGGCCAGGCCGTCCTCGATGCCGTCCCGCACGTCGTCGAACGAGGCCGAGTCGTCCAGCATCACCTGGTACGAGGCCTGGTTGGTGTCCGTACCGCCGCCGAAGGCAGCCATGAAGCCGGAGGAGCCGATGGTGACCTGGTAGTCCTCGACGCCCTTGGTTCCGGCGAGCAGCCGCTCGACCTTCTTCGCCTGCTCGTCGGTCGCGGCCAGGCTGGTGCCCGGCTTCAACTCCTGCTTGACGGTGAGGACTTCCTGCTCGCCCTGGTCGAAGAAGTTCGTCTTCAGCAGCGGCGCCATGCCGAACGTGCCGATGAGGACGACGACCGCGAGCGCCACACTCGTCAGACGGCGCCGGGTGGCGAAGCGCAGGACGGGGACGTAGAAGCGCTGGAGCCTGCTCTTCGCCTCCTTCTCCTCGGCCTTGCGGCGGGCCTCTTCCGCGTCCTCGGGCATGTCCTTCGGGGCGCGCAGGAACCAGTACGACAGGACCGGCACGACCGTCAGCGAGACGAGGAGGGACGCCAGCAGGGCGGCCGTCACCGTCAGGCTGAAGGAGCCGAACAGCTCGCCCACCATGCCGCCGACCAGGCCGATCGGCAGGAACACCGCCACCGTGGTGAGGGTCGAGGAGGTCACCGCGCCGGCCACCTCGCGGACGGCGTTCAAGATCGCCGCCTGGCGTTCCTCGCCGTAGCCGAGGTGCCGCTTGATGTTCTCCAGGACCACGATCGAGTCGTCGACGACCCGGCCGATGGCGATGGTCAGCGCGCCGAGCGTGAGCATGTTGAGGGACAGGTCGCGGGTCCACAGCACGATCAGGGCCAGGACCACCGACAGCGGGATCGACACCGCCGTCACCAGGGTCGAGCGGATCGACGCCAGGAAGACCAGGATGACCAGGACGGCGAAGAGCAGGCCGAGCCCGCCCTCGGTGGTCAGGCCCTTGATGGCCTTCGACACGGCCGGGCCCTGGTCGCTGACGACGGTGACGGTCGCGTCGGAGCCGAGGTTCTCGCGCAGGTCCGGCAGCCTGTCCTCGACCGCGTTCGAGATCGCGACCGCGCTGCCGTCGTGGTCCATGGTGACCATGACGGCCAGGCTGGGCTTGCCGTCCGTGCGCGTGATGGCGTCGGCCGGAGCCTGCTGCTCCTCGGCCGTGGCCACGTCGGCGAGGCGTACGGGCTTCTCGCCGCCCGTGCCGGTGACCATCAGGTCCTGGATCTGCTTCAGCGAGGTGAAGCCGCCGCCGACCTGGACGGTGCGGTTGCTGCCGTCCTCGTCGAACGAGCCGGCCGGGACGGTCGCGCCGCCCGCCTGGAGCGCCTGGGAGAGGTCCTGACCGGTCAGGCCCGCCTTCGCCAGCTTCGCGTCGTCGGGGGTGACGGTGACCTGGAGGTCGCGTACGCCGTCGACGGTGACCTGGCCGACGCCGTCGATGTCCTTCAGATCCGGTACGACACTCCGGTCGATCCGGTCGGCCAGCGCCTGCTGGTCCTGACCGGAGGTGACGGCGAGGACGACGGTCGGGATGTCGTCCGTCGAACCGGCGACGACCTGCGGGTCCACGTCGTCCGGAAGCTCGACGCGGGCCCGGTTGACGGCCTGCTGGACGTCGGCGACGAGTTGCTGGGTGTCCCTGCCGTAGTCGAAGGACGCCATGATCAGGGCGTTGCCCTCGCTCGCCGTGGAGGTGACGCCCGAGATGTTGTCGACGGCCTCCAAGCTGTCCTCGATGGGCTCGACGACCTGCTTCTCCACGACGTCCGGGGAAGCCCCCTGGTAGGGCACCACCACGGACACCATCGGTAACTCGATGGTGGGCAGGAGTTGTTGCTTGAGTTGTGGGATCGCGATCGCCCCGAAGGCGAGCGCGATGATGGACATCAGGCCTATCAGGGCCCGTTGCGCGAGGCTGAATCTCGACAGCCAGGACATGGGTGAGGGCTCTCTCTCCTGGAGCGGCAGAAGTGGCTCCTACACCCTGTGCCATCGGTGTGCGCCGATCCCTAGCCCCCAGGACCATTTCCTTATGCGGCGCCTACTCCCGCCGCAGTACGTGAGGGTTGAGCTCACTCCACCCTTGGACGTACCAGCCCCGACTCGTACGCGATCACCACGAGTTGGGCCCGGTCCCGCGCGCCCAGCTTGGCCATGGCCCGGTTGACGTGCGTCTTCACCGTCAGCGGGCTGACTTCGAGGCGCTCGGCGATCTCGTCGTTGGAGTGCCCGCCCGCGACCTGCACCAGGACCTCGCGCTCGCGCACGGTGAGGGCGTCGAGGCGGGCCGTGCGGGCGGGGTCGCCGTCGCCGTCCGACGCGTCGCCCTGCGCGAGGAAGCGGGCGATCAGGCCCTTGGTGGCCGCCGGGGAGAGCAGGGCCTCGCCGCCCGCCGCGACCCGGATCGCGCTGAGGAGTTCCTCGGGCTCGCTGCCCTTGCCGAGGAAGCCGGAGGCGCCCGCGCGCAGCGACTGCACGACGTAGTCGTCGACCTCGAAGGTCGTCAGGATGACCACGCGGACATGGGCCAGGGAGGGGTCGGCGCTGATCATGCGGGTGGCCGCGAGGCCGTCCGTGCCGGGCATCCGGATGTCCATCAGGACGACGTCCGCACGCTCCTGCTTGGTCAGCCGCACCGCCTCCACGCCGTCCGACGCCTCGCCCACGACCTCCATGTCCGGCTCGGAGTCGACGAGCACGCGGAAGGCGCTGCGCAGCAACGCCTGGTCGTCGGCGAGCAGGACGCGGATGGTCATACGGTCTCCCCCGGATTTCCCCTGGCGGCTGTGCGGACCTTGACCGGCAGGATCGCATGGACGCGGAAGCCGCCGCCGTAGCGGGGACCGGTGGTGAGGGTGCCGCGCAGAGCGGTGACGCGCTCACGCATGCCGAGCAGGCCGTGCCCGCCGACGCTCGAAGGGTCCTCGTCCTCGCCGGCCCCGTCGTCCAGGACGGTGATCTCGATGTTCGGTCCCACGCGTACGACGCTGACCTCGGCCTTCGCCGCGGTCCCGGCGTGCTTCTGCACGTTGGTCAGGGCCTCCTGGACGATCCGGTAGGCGGCCAGGCCGACGGCGGCCGGGAGGCTGGTGCCGTTGTCGGAGCGGGCCACCTCGACGTGCAGACCGGCGCTGCGGAAGGTGCCGACGAGTTCGTCGAGCCGGTCGAGGCCGGGGGCGGGTTCGGTCGGTGCCTCGGGGTCACCGGACTGTCTGAGCAGGCCGACGGTGGCCCGCAGCTCGTTCAGCGCCGAGCGGCTGGCCTCCCGTACGTGGGCCAGGGCCTCCTTGGCCTGGTCGGGCCGCTTGTCCATGACATGGGCGGCGACTCCCGCCTGGACGTTGACCAGGGCGATGTGGTGCGCGACGACGTCGTGCAGATCGCGGGCGATGCGCAGGCGTTCCTCGGCGACGCGGCGGCGGGCCTCCTCCTCGCGGGTGCGCTCGGCTCGTTCGGCGCGCTCTTCGATGGCGTGGACGAAGGCGCGCCGGCTGCGGACGGCGTCGCCCGCGGTGGCGCCGATGCCGGTCCAGGCGAAGATCGCGAGGTTCTCCTGGGCGTACCACGGCAGCGGGCCGGCGAGCATGGACGCGCCGGTGAGGACGGTCATGGTGAGCAGGCCCACGCGCCAGGTGGTGAGGCGGTCGGTGCGGGCGGCGACGGTGAACAGGGCGATGACCGCGGACATGGCGACGGGGGCGCGGGGATCACCGGTGACCGCCTCGACGAGGGAGAAGCCGCCGGTGAGCGCGAGGACCGTGAGAGGGGCGCGGCGGCGGAACACGAGCGCGGCGGCGCCGAGGGTCATGAGGAGGAGGCTGAGGGCGTCGGGGGTACGGAATCCCCAGCTGACGTCCTGCTTCCCGTGCGGTTCGACGAACGAGCCGGCCACCATGCAGATGAGGACGGCGGCTGCCAGGGCCGCGTCCAGCGCGAGGGGGTGCGCCTTCATACGGCGTCGGGCCCGTTCGAGGGGGGTGCTCACGTTTGTCCAAGGTACGGGGCATCGCGGTGACCGTCTCCGGGGGCTCCGCCCCCGGAGCCCCCGGCTGAGCCTCAGCCCGGGATCAGCCCATCCTCGCTCAGCAGTTCCCGTACCTCTTCCAGCGTCGCGTCCGGTGACGGGAGGATGAGTTCCGAGGGTTCCAGGAAGTCGTCGGGCAGGGGCTCGCCCAGCTCGCGGACCCTGGACAGGAGTGCCTGGAGAGTGCGGCGGAAGCCAGGGCCGTCGCCTGCCTCCATCTCGGCCAGGAGCTCGTCGTCCAGCTTGTTCAGCTCGGCGAAGTGGCTGTCGGCCAGCATCACCTGCCCCTCCCCCATGATCCGTACGATCATGTCGCCCTCCTAAGGCGTGGGCCCCGGCTGTCGTCCGGTGGGTTACTGCTTGTCGAAGCGCGGGGTGTCCTGCGGCTGCTGCTGGGACTGCTGCTGGGACTGCTGCTGGCTCGTGCCACCTTCGATGGCCTGCTGGTCGGTCGTGCCCCCGGCCAGCTCCGCCTTCATGCGCTGTAGTTCCAGCTCTACATCCGTACCACCGGAGAGCCGGTCCAGCTCGGCCTGGATGTCGTCCTTGTGCATGCCGGACTGGTCGTCCAGGGCGCCGGAGGCGAGCAGTTCGTCGATCGCGCCGGCTCGGGCCTGGAGCTGCGCCGTCTTGTCCTCGGCCCGCTGTATGGCCATGCCGACGTCGCCCATCTCCTCGGAGATGCCCGAGAAGGCCTCGCCGATGCGGGTCTGCGCCTGGGCCGCCGTGTACGTGGCCTTGATCGTCTCCTTCTTCGTGCGGAAGGCGTCGACCTTGGCCTGGAGTCGCTGGGCCGCCAGGGTGAGCTTCTCCTCCTCGCCCTGGAGCGTCGAGTGCTGCGTCTCGAGGTCGGTCACCTGCTGCTGGAGCGCGGCGCGGCGCGAGAGCGCCTCGCGGGCCAGGTCCTCGCGGCCCAGCGCGAGGGCCTTGCGGCCCTGGTCCTCCAGCTTGGTCGACTGGGACTGCAACTGGTTCAGCTGGAGTTCCAGGCGCTTGCGCGAGGTCGCCACGTCGGCGACTCCGCGGCGCACCTTCTGGAGCAGCTCCAGCTGCTTCTGGTACGAGTAATCGAGGGTTTCGCGCGGGTCCTCGGCCCGGTCAAGGGCCTTGTTCGCCTTCGCGCGGAAGATCATCCCCATACGCTTCATGACACCGCTCATGGGCTTCGCGCGCCCCCTTCTGACGGACTCGAGCTCCAGCTCCTGCGACAGAACCCACAGTACGGGCCCTGCATCCATTACCGCACTGTTCGGGGACTGATGCGCTCATCCCCAAGGACGACTGCGAACTCTTCCGCTCCGGCGTAGGGAGTAGGTGTCTCCCGGGGATATCTGGGGGAACCCTCGGGGAACCCTCGGTCATCCAGGGGCGGAAGCGCGTACAGCGTCCCCTCTGTCCCTACTTGACGACTGGTGTTGCGGGATCGTTCCCCACCTGACTGGGGTCCATGCCCTCGCACCCCGTACCCTTGGGTTTTGTGTTCCGTAGCCGTGCCAAGGAAGAGAAGGCCCTCGCCAACAAGGCGACGGTGACCGACTCCAGTCAGAATCGTGACCCGCAGGCCCCGAAGGGTCGCCCCACGCCCAAGCGCAGTGAGGCCCAGTCGCAGCGCCGCAGCGTGTCCCAAGCGCCGACCAACCGTAAGGAGGCCGGCAAGCGACAGCGCGAGGAGCGCCGTGCGCAGCTGGATAGGCAGCGCCAGGCGCTGGCCGGCGGCGACGAGCGGTATCTGCCCGTGCGCGACAAGGGCCCGGTGCGCAAGTTCGCCCGGGACTTCATCGACTCGCGGTTCAACGTCGCGGAGTTCTTCCTACCGATGGCCGTGGTCATCCTCGTGCTGAGCATGGTGCGGGTGGGCTCACTGCAGAGCATCGCGCTGCTGCTGTGGCTCGTGGTGATCGTGCTGATCGTGGTGGACTCGTTCCTCACCGTCTTCCGTCTGAAGAAGCGGCTCGCCGAGCGCTTCCCGGACCAGAATCGCAAGGGCGCGGTCGCCTACGCGCTCATGCGCTCCCTCCAGATGCGTCGGCTCCGGCTGCCGAAGCCCCAGGTCAAGCGTGGGGAGCGGCCCTGAGTACGACGCCGTTCACCGGGGGCGCGGCGGATGCCTGGCTGAACAGGCTGGGTGCGCTGCGGGACGTCGTCCGGCAGGAGCTGGTGGCCCGGCAGCTCGACGAGCAGATAGTGGGGCGGTTCCCGGTCGGGCAGCGGCTGCGGGTGCTCGACGTGGGGATGGGCCAGGGCACGCAGGCGCTGCGGCTGGCCCGCGCCGGGCACCAGGTGACCGGCCTGGAGCAGGACCCGAAGATGGTCGCCGCCGCCCGTGCGGCCCTGTCCGGGGAGCCCGAGGGCATCCGGGAGCGGATGCGGATCATCGAGGGCGACGGGCGGGACACCGGCGTGCATTTCCTGCCGGGCAGTTTCGACGTGGTGCTGTGTCATGGCGTGCTCATGTACGTCAAGGAGCCGGATCCGCTGCTCGCGGGGCTGGCGCGGATGCTCGCCCAAGGCGGGCTGCTGTCGCTGCTCGTACGCAACGGCGACGCGCTGGCCATGCGGCCCGGACTGTCCGCTGACTGGGCCGGAGCACTGGCCGCCTTCGACACCACCGCCTACCGCAACCGACTGGGACTTGATGTGCGGGCGGACCGGCTGGAGACGCTGACCGCGACGCTCGCGGGAATCGGCGCGCCGTTGCAGGCGTGGTACGGCGTGCGGGTCTTCACGGACACGGCGGCCGACGACGCGGAGCTGCCGGCCGATGTGGAGGCCTTGCTGGCGGTCGAGGAGCGGGCCGGGCGGACGGATCCTTATCGCGGGGTCGCGGCGCTGCTGCATCTGTGCGGGGTGCGGGGCTGAGCGAGGCTGAGCCCTCCGTGCCGCGCCCGGCATGAGGAGAGGCGGCCGGTTCACGGCCGCCCCCCGTCCGCCCCACGCCTCTTCTTACGCCTCCTCGGCCGCGCGCAGGCTCATCGGCCCGTAGATCTCCGTGGAGTCCTCCGACAGCCGTACTTGCTCAGCGCCTCCGTCGAGCAGCGCCTTCCAGTGCTCCCCGAGCCAGGATTCGGCATCCCCCTGCGTGGTGAACTCCTCGGGCTGGACCGCGGGCTGGACCTCCGCCCCGTCGGCCTTCTCGAACCGCCACGTCCATGCCGCCATGTACGCCTCCAAGTCTGAACACACTGCTGAGCAGCAGCCTATGCGCTCCGCCGGGTGCGCCGTGCGGATCGAGGCAGTTGGTGATCTGCGGGTCTCCATCGGCCGGTCGCGGCCCTTGGGCGGGTCGCGGACGCGCGAGACCCAAGGCGACCGGCGAAAATCGGTGCGTGGAACTTACCTTGCTCGGCACCGGTGCCCCCGCGGGCCTGCCCCGCTCCGACTGTCCCTGTGCGGCCTGTGCGACCGCGCTCGGCGTGGCCGCCCGGGCGGCCACCGCGCTGCTCGTGGACGGGACGCTCCTGCTGGATCTGACGCCCGGCGCGGCGTTCGCGGCCGCGCGGGCGGGGCGTTCGCTGGGCGGCGTACGGCAGGTGCTGCTGTCGCATCCGCACGAGGGGCCGGCGGTCGAGGTGCCGGCCGGGCTGCCGCAGCCCGGCCGGGTGCCGGACGGGCGGGAGTTGGCGCTGCTGACGGGACATCGGGTGCGGGCGGTGGCGATGGACGCGCCGGGCACCGGGTACGCGGTGACCTCGCCGGGCGGGCAGCGGCTGCTGTATCTGCCGCCGGGGGGCGCGCCGGCCGGGCTGGAGAACGGGTCCGCGGAGACGTACGACATGGTGCTCGCCGATGTCGTGGGGCGCCCGGACGCGCTGGCCAAGCTGCGGGCGGTGGGGGCGCTGGGACCGACGACGGACGTCATCGCCGTACATCTCGATCATGACGTGCCGCCGGGGGCCGAATTGCGGCGGCGGCTGGCCTCGGTGGGGGCGCGGGCGGCGCCGGACGGGACGACGCTGGTGGTGGGCGTGTACGAGGACGTGCCGGATGTGCCGCGGCGGACGCTGGTGCTGGGCGGGGCGCGGTCCGGGAAGTCGGTGGAGGCCGAGCGGCGGCTGGAGGCGTTCCCGGATGTGCTGTACGTCGCGACGGGCGGCACACGGGCCGGGGACGGCGAGTGGGCGGCGCGGGTCGCCGCGCACCGGGAGCGGCGGCCGGGGTCGTGGCGTACGGCGGAGACCTGCGATCTGGTGCCGTTGCTGAAGGACGACGGGCCGCCGCTGCTCATCGACTGCCTGTCCCTGTGGCTGACGGACGCGATGGACGCCGTCGGGGCGTGGGACGACGCGGAGTGGGCCGACGGCGGGGAGCGGGCGCTGCGGGCGCGGGTGCGGGAGTTGACGAAGGCGGTGCGGGCCGCGCGGCGGACCGTGGTCGCCGTGTCGAACGAGGTCGGGTCGGGGATCGTCCCGGCCACCGCGTCCGGGCGGCGCTACCGGGACGAACTCGGGCGGCTGAACGCGGCGTTCGCCGGGGAGTGCGAGCAGGTGCTGCTGGTGGTGGCGGGGCAGGCGCTGGTGCTACGGGGCTGACGCCTCCCCCGCCGCCAGGCGCTACGGGGCTGACGGCTCCAGGCGGGCGATGAGCCGGTAGCTGTTCGAGAAGGGGGTGAGGCTGAGCAGGGGGGCCAGGGCGTGGTCCAGCGCCTTGGCCGCGGCCACCAGCGGAGTGGTCACCCACGGGGGCAGGGTGCGGGGAAGGGCCAGGGACAGCGCGGCCGACAGGTCGCGGGGGAGGTGCGCGGCCCGGCGGTCCGTCACGAGGACCGTGCAGCCCTGGGACTCCAGTTCCGTGCGGAGGTCGTCCAGGGGCACCAGGCGCAGGCGCAGAGCCCGCGGGAGCCACCGCTTGCCGAGCAGCGCGGCGAACGCGCACCGCGGGTCGGGGGCTTCGAGCAGCAGGTGGCCGCCGGGGCGCAGGACCGTGAGGGCGGCGCGGAGTTCCGCGCGGGGGTCGGGGGTGCGCGGCAGGTAATGGAGCATGCTGAGCACGTCGTAGCGGGCGCGCAGGCGGGTCGTGACCTGCGGATCCGTCAGGAGACCCACGTAGGCCTCCTCGACGCGCTCGGCCCAGCGGGCCCATTCGACCCGGGGAGTGACATCCAGGCCGTCGAAGGCCGTGTAGGGGAAGACCTCCTTCGCTGTCGCCGGGAAGCGGGCGTCGTATGTGCCCACGTCAAGCCAGCTCTCCGGCTCGGGAAACGGCAGCATCGCCCGGGCGGTGGAGCGTAGGCGCCGTGCGGAGGGTGCGGACATGAGCGGCTCCCAGAGACGGACGACAATCCACAGCAAACCGGAACGTATGGGATAGGGATCTTGAGTGCAACGACGTCGCCTCGTCGACGTGGCGATGTGCCGCCGTTCCGTTCGATCGGGGCCGGTACTGTTCGGCGAATGAGCTCGCTTAATCTCGACGACTTCACCGATCTGATCGAGCGCCCCGACGGAGGTGTGCGCCGCGACGCGGAGGCGCGCCGGGAACGTCAGATCGTGCCGCCCGGAGCGCTGGGCCGCCTCGACGAACTGGGTGAGTGGCTGTCCGCGGCGCAGTCCGCCGTGCCGGTGCGGCCGATCGAACAGCCGCGGGTGGTGCTCTTCGCCGGTGACCATGGTGTGGCCGAACTGGGCGTCTCGGCGCGACCGGCGGGCAGTGCCGGGGCGCTGGTGCGCGAGGTTCTCGACGGCGGCCGTCCGGTGTCGGTGCTCGCCCGGCGGCTCGGGGTGCCGGTGCGGGTGGTTGACCTGGCGCTGGACTGCGACCCGGAGACGCTGCCCGGCGATGTCGTACGGCACCGGGTGCGGCGCGGCAGCGGACGCATCGACATCGAGGACGCGCTGACGCCGGAGGAGGCTCAGGCCGCTTTCCGGGCCGGGGTCGCCGTCGCCGACGAGGAAGCCGACTCCGGTACGGATCTGGTGGTGCTCGGCGATCTGAGCGTGGGCGGCACCACGGCGGCGGGCGTGCTGATCGCGGCGCTGTGCGGGACCGACGCGTCCGTGGTGACCGGGCGGGGCGGGCAGGCGATCGACGACCTGGCGTGGATGCGCAAGTGCGCGGCGATCCGGGACGCGCTGCGCCGGGCCCGGCCCGTGCTCGGGGACCAGCTCCAGTTGCTGGCGACGGTGGGCGGCGCCGACCTCACCGCGATCACGGGCTTCCTGTTGCAGTGTGCGGTGCGGAAGCTGCCGGTGATTCTGGACGGGGTCGTGGTGGCCGCCTGTGCGCTGGTGGGGCAGCGGGTCGCCTTCCGGGCGCCGGACTGGTGGCTGGCCGGGCAGAACAGCGGGGAGCCGGGGCAGGTCAAGGCCCTGGACCGGATGGCGCTGGAACCGCTGCTCGACCATGGGGTGACGGTCGGGGAGGGGGCTGGGGCGCTGCTGGCGCTGCCGTTCGTGCAGGCCGCGGCGGCGCTGGCCGCCGAGCTTCCCGAGAAGCCGGAGGTTTTCGAGAAGCCGGATGAGTCTGCGGAGCCGGATGGTTCGTCGGAGAGAGGTGGTTCCGCAGAGCCGGGTGGTTCCGTGGAGCCCGGTGGTTCACTGGAGCCCGGTGGTTCACTGGAGCCGGGTGGTTCCGCAGAGCCGGGTGGTTCCGCGGAGCCGGGTGGTTCCGCGGAGCCGGGTGGTTCCGCGGAGCCGGGTGGTTCCGCGGAGCCGGGTGGTTCACCGAAGCCGGGTGGTTCACCGGAAGCGGCGGCCGAGTAGTCGCCCTGGAGGAGCGCGCGCTTCCCGGCGGGCCGCCGCCCTTGCCGTCTGGTACCCGCGCGTTGGCGCGTGCTTCAACTTGGCGATCACCATGCGGCGGCGCATGCGGGCGGCCTGGATCCTGAACCTCGCGCCGGTGCTGCGGCGCGCCGACGAGATCCGGATCACCCAGGTCTCGCTCAACTTCGCCAGGTCCCGGTCGGTCTTCGATCGTGGCGCACGCCTCGGCGCCGGGCCGGTGCTGAGGCCGCGCCGCAAGCACCTGGAGA
This sequence comes from Streptomyces sp. NPDC050619, assembly GCF_040654815.1. Lineage (NCBI taxonomy): Bacteria > Bacillati > Actinomycetota > Actinomycetes > Kitasatosporales > Streptomycetaceae > Streptomyces > Streptomyces sp. NPDC050619. Next base: position 22,506 of record NZ_JBFAIR010000006.1, read on the forward strand.
CGCATCGATGACGACCCTCGTCCGCTGGGCCCGTGCCGAATGGGGAGCGCTGTACGTCGTCGTGCGCGAGCCGCTGCTCGGGCGCGGGTGGCGGGCGATCCCGATGACGATCGCCGTGGTGTGCCTGACGGCCGCGCTGCACGTCGTGCACAACCAGCCGTGGGGCTACCGGTTCGTGGAGAACGCCGGCGCCGTGCGCGCCGAGGACCCGCTGGGGCCGGCGCTCCTGCGCACCCCGCTGTCGCTGTTCGTGCCGGCCCTGGACCTGCCCGTCTGGGGCGCCCTGGTGCAGATCCTGTTCGTGTTCGGGATCGCCGAGATCTGTCTGGGCCGCCGGCGGACGCTCGCCCTCGCCTACGCCGCCACACTCGCCGGGACGCTCTACGCGCGCGTGGGCATCTGGCTGGGCCCCGGCCACCCGCTGGGCCTGCCCGGCTCGGACGCGCAGGTGGTGGACACCGGACCGTCCGCGGCGGTGGTGGGCCTCGCCGTGTTCCTCGGCCTGCGCTACGGCGCGTATGTCACGGCGGGTGCAGTGATCGCGGCGATGGGGATCGAGGTGGCGCTGAAGGAGAACCTGGCCGGCAAGGAGCACCTGGCGGCCATCGCGGCGATGTTGGTGCTGTGCGGCGCCTTGGCACTGCGTCACCGGCGTTCGAGGGCCCGGTCCGACATCGGGTCGGGCCTGCCGCCGATCAGGTCCTGGAATCTGCGGCGGGGGCCCGCCCAGCGGCGGTCGTGGTGGTAGGCGCGCAGGCTGGATCTGGCGCGGGCGCGCGGACGGCGGCGGTAGAAGCGTTTGGCCCAGGGGGAACCGGGGCGGGCCAGGCGGATGCTGCCGATGAGGGCGATGAAGGGGACGATCACGCCGAAGATCGCGGTGCGGGCCTTGCCCTTGGCCAGGGCGAGGAGCGAGAAGAGGAAGTTCACGGCCACGCTCACGATGACGGAGCCGCGGTCCTGGAGCTCGTCGTCGCTGAGGTCGTTGACCCCGAAGGGCACGAATCCGCACAGGACCAGACCGACCAGGGCCGCCGTGAGCACCACGGCCTCGACGCTCTTGCGTCCCGCCTCGGTCCAGTAGACGTCGGCGAGGTAGAGGATCAGCGCGAACTCGTCGAGGACCAGGCCCGCCCCGATGCCGAAGACGACCGCGAAAGCGGCCGAGCCGAAGCCGTGCCGGGTGCTGGCGACCGCTCCGAAGCCGCCGAGGACGGTGAGGACGACGCCGGGGACCACGTGGTGGATGTGCACTCCCCCGGCGCTGACGTTGCCGAAGGGACCCTTGCCCGCCCGGATCGTGCGGGTGACGATCCGGGTGATCAGGAACGTGAGCACGAACGCGGTGAGGGCGCAGAGCAGCGGCAGTTTGCCCGGTTCGATGATGTTCCGCTCCAACCAATGTCCCATATGGGCACTTTATCCACGGGCGCCCTGGGCGCTCTCTCGACCGCCGGATAACCTGCGCCGGTGTCCAAGACCCCCTCCTGGCCGGACGGCCTGCGCTTCGCCTTCGGCACCCTCACCGTGCTCCCGGTCAAGGTGACCCGCTGGGACCGGGAGGCCGCCCGGGCCGGCATGCTGTGCGCCCCGCCGGCCGGGCTGGCGGTCGGCGCGTGCGCGGCCCTCCTGGGCGTGTTCCTGCTGTTTCTGGGCGCGAGCCCGCTGCTCGCCGCCGTCGCCACCGCCGCCGTCCCCGCCGTCCTCACCCGCGGCCTGCACCTGGACGGGCTCGCGGACACCGCGGACGGGCTGGGCAGCGGCAAGCCCGCCGAGGACGCGCTGCGGATCATGAAGCAGTCGGACATCGGGCCATTCGGGGTGATCACCCTCGTCTTCGTGCTGTTCGCCCAGGTGGCCGCACTCGCGCAGGCGTACGGCGACTCGTGGGGCCGGGGTGCGCTGGCCGCCGTCGTCTCGGCGACCGCCGCCCGCCTCGCCCTCACCCTGGCCGCCCGCGCCTCAGTGCCGGCCGCCCGGCCGGAGGGGCTGGGGGCGGCGGTCGCGGGCGTGGTCCCGGTGCGCTGGGCGGCGGCCGTGGGCCTCGTCGTCGTGGCCGGGGCGGCGGCGGGGGGTGCCTTCTTCGGGGCGTACGACGTCGTCCGCACGACCATCGCGGTCGTCGCCGCCGCCGGTGTCGCCGAGCTGCTGCTGCGGCACTGCGTCCGGCGGTTCGGCGGGGTGACCGGGGATGTCTTCGGGGGGCTCGCGGAGGCGGCGGCGACGACCGCGCTGGTCGTGCTCTCCCTCGGCTGAGTTCAGCAGGCCCTGCGCCACGCCCCGAGTTCGTACTTCTTGAGCAGCGAACTCAGCTTCAGGCGGCGGGAGTCGGCGCAGAAACGGCGGGTGGGCAGTTCGTACTCGACGTGGAAGACGGCCTTGCCCGCCGTGACGAAGGGCTCCAGGGCGTCGCATTCGTCGTACTGGGCGCACTGTTCGTTGACCGCGAAGTCGAAGTCCCCCACCAGTTCCGGGATCTGGTCCAGGTCGTTCTTCAGGCCCACCGCCATGCCCCGGTCCTGGGCGAGCCGCGCGATCAGGCGGTTGTAGCGGAGCTGGTCGGCGGCCGTCAGCGGGAAGCCGGTGCGGTTCTGGTAGCCGTCCATGTTGTCCGGCTCCACGGCGTCGAAGCCCTTGTCGCGGCACAGGTCGATGCGGGCCGCCATCAGGGGCTCCAGGACGTCGGTGCGGCGGATGTCGAGCCAGCGCTCGCCGGGCCAGCCATTGCCGCGGCCCAGCAGCGACTTGGGGAACTCGCCCGCGTCCGGGCGCCAGTCCTCCCAGGCGCCCGTCGAGAGGTAGCAGATCACCTTGCGGCCCTCGTGGTGCAGCGCGGCGACCGTCTCCTCGGAGTGGTCGAAGCCGTCGATGTCGTAGACCGGGACGTCGACGCTCGTGTCGAGGCGGCCACTGAGCTGCCACTGCCAGGCCAGGCCGGGGCGCGGCTGCCAGCGCTCGCTGCCGGGATCGTCGTCGGTGTCGTCGGGAACGGTCGTGCAGGCCGCCAGTATCAGGAGCAGGGCTGCTGCTGGCAGGCTAGGGCGTCTCACCGGGCGGGCTCCAGGGTGTGCGGCAACGTACCCCAAGGATGATCGCCCACGCCCGGCACCGCACAGTGCACGGTGGCGCCCCGCGCGCGGGCGAGCCCCGCCGGGTCGACTCCGGGCGGGACGCCGTGGACCAGATGGCACAGCCGCACTCCGGTGCCGTCGGGCCACCGCTCGGGGCGCAGTCGGCAGTACGACGCCCAGGTGCCCTCGAAGGTGACGAGCACGTCCGCGATCCGGGCGTAGGAGGGGTGCGGGGGCGTGCCGTGGTTGAGGACCAGCGTGCCGCAGCCGGTGCCCCAGGCGGCCACCGCCAGCCGCTGATAGTGCGTGAAGTCCTCCGCTCCCGCGGTGACCTGGTCGAGGAAGGCGCCGTCCGTGCCGTACCAGTGGCGGTGCCGGGCGAGGTCGCGGACGACCTGGGTGTGCGGGCGGCGGCCGTAGTCGGTGTCGGCGTATCCGAGCACCCGTACACCCGCGGCCCGCAGCCGGGCGGCGACCTCGGCGAAGGCCCGGTCGGGGCGGTCGCCGGGGCCGCTGGCCGGGTTGAGGACGACGCCGTAGAGGCGGGGCGCCGCCGCGATGATCGCCTCCCATTCGGCGGGGCGGACGGAGGGATGCTCGTAGTAGGGAACCAGCAAGGTGCTCATCGGTGGGCGGTCACCCTTCCCAGCAGTCCGCAGACCAGTGCGGCCTGGAGGGCGGCCGCCGTGCCGTACACGATCAGCTCCACGGAGTGCGGCGTGCCCGTGTGGGTGATGAGGGCCAGAGTCTGGGCGAGGGCCGCGGCGCAGCACACCGTCGCGGCGCTGGTGATCGCGCCGAAGGACTGGAGCAGCAGGCCCGTCCACAGGACCACGCCCAGCAGGAGCAGGCCGGCCAGGCGGATGCCGGTGAGCTCGTGGGCGTGCGGCCACAGGGCCGAGGTGGCGAGGGCGAGGGCCAGCAGGGCGGCCAGGTAGCCCGTCAGGCACTGCACGACCGTACGGGCCGTGCTGCGCCGGAACGCCCTCGGTGTGCCGCTGGCGCGCAGCCCGGCCAGGCTGCCGCTGCGGAAGCGGTACAGCAGCCATTCGGCGGGGCCCATGCTGAGGGTGAGCGCCACGGCGGCGGGCGCGGCGACCGCGCTCAGCTCCTCGCCCGCGAGCACGTCTCCGAGCGCCGCGTACACCACCAGGACTCCGCTGCCCAGGCCGAACAGGGCGTACGGCAGGGAGGCCGCGAGCCGGGGGGCCGTGGTGGGCTGCCGCTCGGGGCCGGTGGCGCCGAGGGCGCCGAAGGGCAGCAGGGCGGTCAGCCCGGCGGTCCAGCCGCCGGTCCCCAAGTCCCTTGCCGCGGGCGCCACTTCACGCAGACCGAGGATAGCGACCACGGCCAGGGAGCCCAGCAGCAGGACGAGTCTCACCGCGTCCGGCACGGGATGGACCAGGGCCAGGACCGCGCCCGCCGTCATCGGGGTCAGGGCGGCCAGCAGGGCTCGCTCGCGGCCCATCACCAGCAGGACCGTGGCCGCGCCCAGATAGCCGGACTGCCCGGCGGCGAAGGCCACCGCGGAGGGGTGGGCCGTGCCCGCGACGGCCAGCGCGACCAGGGCGCCGAGCAGCGCGCCCAGCGGCGCCCCCACCAGCAGCGAGCGGCGGGCGGCGGACCGGTCGCCCAACCCGAGCCAGGAGTACGCCCGATGGGCGAGCCCCTGGTTCCAGGTCCAGCCGCACAGGGCGCCGGCCAGCAGCGGGACGGTGCCCGCCGGGAGCCCGAGGTCGCCCTTCGGGCCGGCGAGCAGGGGCGCCCCGAGCACATACCCGAAGCCGGGGAGGGCGAAGACGACCCCGCGCAGCAGACAGCCGAGGAGGCCGACCCGCCAGGGATCGTGCACCGGGCCGGCCGGCTCGGGGTACCGGCGTTCGACGCGCTCGTACAGCTCCTCGGCGAGCGCGAAGGAGTCCTTCACGCCGTATCGCCGGCGTATCTGGTCGTCCGACAGGCCGTCGGACTCCAGCAGGGCGGCTATCTCGTCCGGGTGGACGGCGGCGGCCACGAAGTCGTGGAGGCGGTCGGCGAGTTCGTCGACCGGGTCGCGCCGCGCCCAGCCCGGGGCGGGCTGGCGGGGGATGCGGGGCAGGGTGTCCGGGTGCGTCCGGATGCTTCCGCTCACCAGTCGGCTCCGTCCGTGGCGGCCATCGCGTACCAGGGGTCGCGCAGTTCGAGGGTCCAGTCGGCGACGGTCTCGACCGTGGGCTCGTAGACCTCGGAGCTGCCCGCGAGCTCCTGGTAGATCGTCCGGAAGGCGTCGACGCTGCGGCGCAGCGTGAACCGGTCGATGACCCGCTGCCTTGCCAACTCACCCCACTTCAGGCGCCGTTCGTCGTCGCGCAACAGGCTCAGCGCGGCCGCCGCCATCTTCTCCGGCTCACGCGGCGGCACCACGAGACCGGTGTCGCCGACGGCCTCACGCACTCCCCCGACGTCCGTCGACACCGTCGTACGGCCGCAGGACATGGCCTCGATGAGGGAGAACGGGAAGCCCTCGGAGATCGACGACAGCATGACGACATGACCGGCCGCGTACGCCCGCCAGACCTCGCTGATCCGGCCCTCGAAGGTGAGTCCGTCGCGCACGCCGAGTTCGGCGGCGAGCTTCTCCAGCTTGGTGCGGTAGGCCTCGCCGCCGGGCGGGACCGGGCCGAACAGGCGCAGCCGGGTCGCCGGGATCTCGGCGCGGACCAGGGCATACGCGCGCAGCAGCGTTTCCAGGTCCTTGATCGGGTCGACGCGTCCGCACCAGCTGAGCGTGGGCACCTCGGGCTCGGGTCCCGCGTGCGGGAAGGCGGCCGGGTCGACGCCGTTGTAGACGGTGCGAATCCGGTCGGCGGCGGCGCCGCCGCGCTCCTCCCAGCGGCGGTTGTACTGGTTGCACGGGGTGATCAGGTCGGCGGCGCGGTAGCCGAGCGAGTTCAGCTCGCGGTAGAAGCCGAGCATGAAGGCCTTCACCGGCCAGCGCTGTTCGCCGCCGAGGTAGCCGAGGTAGCGCTCGCGCAGATAGATGCCGTGCTCGGTGAGCAGGAAGGGCACGCCGTCCAGCTTGCGGGCGGCGAGCGCGGGCAGGGTGGCCAGGCCGTTGCTGACGGCGTGGCCGACGGAGTCCTCCGAGATACGGACGCCGAGCGGCCGCAGGGCGTGTTCGAGCAGGTCGGTCGCGGTCAGGGCGTCGTGGACGGTGGGGTGGGCGGCGGCCGTCGGCAGATGCGGCATCGTCCAGATCCACATCAGCGAGCGCAGCGCGGACTCGCTGCGCAGGGCCGCCGACAGGCGTCCGTCGCGGGCGATTTCGGCCAGCTCGTAGAGGGCCTCGTCGAAGTCGCAGCGCTCCTCGGGAGCGAGGAAGGAGAGCAGGAAACGCTCGTAGGAGTCCGCGAAGCGGCGCCGCGCCCTGCCGTACGGGGCGCGTGCGCGGCCGGGGCGCGGGCCCCAGGTCGGCACGGAGGTGTGCCGGCGGACGTTGGGCGGCAGCTCCCAGGTCACGGGTTCGCGGCCGCTGCCGGTGAGCGACAGGATGTGGAAGTCGACCTCCGGCATGCCTTTGACGAGCTGGTCGCACCAGGTGCTGACCCCTCCGTGGACGTGCGGGTAGGTGCCTTCGGTGAGCATGGTGACGTGACGGCCGGTACGCATTGCTGCGCGGCTCCCCCTGTTCAGTGCGGATGATGTGCGGGGGAACTGCGGACCGGCACCCGGCTGCGGGCTCGTGGTGGCTGGTCGCGCAGTTCCCCGCGCCCCTAAGGGGGCGCTGTCCTCTACGGCAGATTCAAGGTGAGCGACGACTGCGGGAACGCAGGCGTGGTCCAAGCCGAGCGTGCTCCCGCGTACCGCGTGCCGAAGGTGGTCGTGCCGAGGGGGAGTTGTTTCTTCGTTCCCTCGGGGGCGGTCACCGGGATCCGTGTCCCGGACGGTGCGGTGACCGTCACGGTGTTTCCGATGCGGTAGGCGGTCACCTTGTTGTGCGCGACGGCCGTCCGCCAGGCGGCGCGGTTCCTCAGTTCCGCGCCGATGGCGCTCTGCCGGGGGTTCTCCAGCGGGGTGTTGTCGGCGAACAGGGCCCGGTAGTCGGCGAGCACCTTGGCCAGCACCGGGTAGAGGACACGGTCCTCGGCCAGGTTGGACTGGTGGGCGTAGTGCGGGCGCGGGTCGTTGTCGACGGCGTGGCCGAGCGCGGTGCGGGCCTCCAGGGGGACGATGTGGTCGTCGTAGCCGGAGGCGGTGTCCAGCGGCCGGTCGAGGCAGGAGGAGGCCGGGTTGGACTCGCAGATGCCGCTGCCGCCGTCGGCCTTGGACGTGTAGACCCAATTGTACTCGTCGGCCATCTCGGCCTTGGTGCCGGCGTTGTAGTACACGTTCATCGGGTGGCGCGGGACCGTCAACGCGCCGCCCACCGACCGCTGTTCGGGCTCGCGGGAGTTGTCCGAGCCGGTCCACCTGATCCCGTTGTCGGCGAGGGCGCCGGCCAGGTTCGGGTTGTCGTCCGGCTGCTGCGGCAGCGTCTTCAGACCGGAGTGCTCGCCGGTGACCAGCTCGGTGCGGTCGATGGGCAGGCCCTTGGCGAGGGCCCAGTCGCGGTTGGCGCGGATCTCCGCCGAGATGCCGGCGCGGCTCAGGTACCGCGTGGAGCCGTCGGCGTTCCTGGCGCAGCTCCACGGCACGGTGGAGGTGTCCTGCACACAGCCGAGGTACTGGTGCGTGTAGGTGTGGTTGATCCAGCGGTAGGCGGCCTTGTCCGCGAGGAGCTGGTCGGTGAGGGCGTCGGCGCCGCCGTGCTCGGCCCTCCACTCCTCGCCCGAGCCGGCGTTGTACACCAGGTCCATGGTGAAGCCGTGCTCCCGCTGCCACTGGGCGGCGTGGACCGCGTCGGCCGCCGTCATGCGGATCGGCGGGCCCGCCTCGCCGCCGGCGCAGGCGAGGTCGCCGGACGTGCAGTTGCGCGCGGGGTCCCAGCGGGCGTCGGGCGCGAAGACGTCGTCGATGTGTACCGCGAAGGAGTTGCGGGCCCGGCCGAGGTGCACGCCCTGGGTGAGCCACTCGACGATGCCCCGGGCGAGCAGCCGGAACTGCTGCTGGTGCCGGTGGTAGGCGAAGGTCACCACGAGCTCGCGGCGGCCGTCGTGGACGTACTCGCCGATCAGGCTGCCGCGTCCGCCGCCGCCGGGCACGGGGACGTCGACATAGCTGGTGAAGCCGGCGCGGGGCTGCGCCACATGGCCGTAACTCTCCGAGACGGACGGCGAGTTGTCCTCGAAGGTGAAGGCGCCGTCGAGATAGCCGAACCGGCCCGCCCGGCCCGCCTCGGTGACCCCCGCCCGCTGCCCGTCGAGCGAGCCGGTGTACGAGCTGAGGTCGAGGCCCACCCCCGGGTGCGCCCAGGTGTAGGCGTCGACCTGCGGGATGCCGTACGTCCTCTCGTACGCCTCCAGGGCGCTCTGCTCGGCGGAGCCCGCGCCGAACGGGGCCTCGTCGGGCAGCACGACGCCCTGGTACTTGGCGCGGGGCGTGCCGTTCACCGTGTCGCTGAGGAACGCGGCCGTGATGGCCGGGCGGTTCGGGTCGGTCAGGTCGACGGTGGTGTACGGGATGCCGGTGCTCTCCAGTTGGGCGGCGATGGCCCGGACGGGGCTGCCGCCGTTGTCCACGACCAGCACCCTGAGATCGATGCGCGGCTGCCCCGCGGCCGACGCGCCCGGCGTGCCGAGTCCCAGGGATATGAGCCCCGCGGCCGTCACCACGGCGGCGGTGGTTCTCCAGCTGTTTGCGAGCGCACGGTGAGCCAAGGTCGTCCTCCCCCAGAAGATCCCCCGTCAGATTCCATGAGTGTGACTCAGCTCACCGGCTGCGCGGATCAAGAAGTGGCCAGGACGCCACCGACAGGTGAACGTCCGCAGGAATGATCGAAAGCGACCCCGAGCGTAGGCTCATGCCGGGTGTTTACCTGCTCAGGTAAAGACCGTTCCGCAGGAGGGATCTAGGGTCGGTTGTCGGGCCCGGTCGACCCACCCGCATACGGCCAACCCCCCACTTCAATGGAAGCGAGAATTCACCACCGTGACTGCTCTCACTCTCAGCACCTCCGCGGCGCCCGGCCTGCGGGCCGACGCGATCGTGATCGGTGTTGCCAAGGGCGCCGAAGGCCCGGTCGTCGCACCGGGCGCCGAGGCTGTGGACAAGGCATACGACGGCAAACTCGCCGGCGTCCTGGAGACCCTCGGTGCCTCCGGTGCCGAGGGCGAGGTGACGAAGCTGCCCGCGCCGGCCGGCTTCAAGGCGCCGCTCGTGGTGGCGGTGGGCCTGGGCGCCGAGCCCGAGAAGGACTCCGGCTTCGACGCCGAGGCGCTGCGCAAGGCCGCCGGCGTGGCCGCGCGTGCCCTGGCCGGCTCCAGGAAGGCCGCCTTCGCGCTGCCGCTCACGGACGCCGCCGACACCGGCGCGGTCGCCGAGGGCGTGCTGCTCGGCGCCTACTCCTTCAGCACGTACAAGGACAACGCGGGCGGCAAGGACAACGCGAAGGGCGCCAAGGCCAAGAACGGCAAGGCGCCGCTCGCCGAGGCCGCGCTGCTCGGCGGCAAGCCCCGCGACCGCGCGTACAAGGCCGCGATCGAGCGTGCCGCCGCCGTGTCCGAGGAGCTCAACCGCGCCCGCGACCTGGTCAACACCCCGCCGAACGACCTCAACCCGGAGGCGTTCGCCGCCATCGCGCAGGCCGCGGCCAAGGAACACGGCATCAAGGTGCAGGTGCTCGACGAGAAGGCCCTGGCCAAGGGCGGCTACGGCGGCATCCTCGGCGTCGGCGCCGGCTCGGCGTCGGCCCCGCGCCTGGTGAAGCTGTCGTACACCTCCGCCAAGGCGGACAAGCACCTCGCCTTCGTCGGCAAGGGCATCACCTACGACTCCGGCGGCATCTCGCTGAAGCCGGCCGGGCACAACGAGACGATGAAGTGCGACATGAGCGGTGCCGCGGCGGTCTTCGCCGCCGTGGTCGCCGCCGCGCGCCTGGGTCTGGAGGTCAACGTCACCGGCTGGCTGGCGCTGGCCGAGAACATGCCGTCGGGCTCCGCGACCCGGCCGGGTGACGTGCTGCGCATGTACAGCGGCAAGACGGTGGAGGTGCTCAACACCGACGCGGAGGGCCGGCTGGTCCTGGCCGACGCCCTGTGGGCGGCCTCCGCGGAGAAGCCGGACGCGATCGTGGACGTGGCGACGCTGACCGGCGCGATGGTGCTGGCGCTGGGCAACCGGACGTACGGGATCATGGCGAACGACGAGGCGTTCCGCTCCGCGGTGCACGAGGCCGCGGAGGAGGTCGGTGAGCCCGCGTGGCCGATGCCGCTGCCCGATCACCTGCGCAAGGGGATGGACTCGCCCACGGCCGACATCGCGAACATGGGTGAGCGGATGGGCGGGGGGCTGGTCGCCGCGCTGTTCCTGAAGGAGTTCGTGGGTGAGGGGATCGCCTGGGCGCACCTTGACATCGCGGGGCCGGCCTTCAATGAGGGCGGGCCTTTCGGGTACACGCCCAAGGGGGGTACGGGTACGGCTGTGCGGACGTTGGTGCGGCTGGCGGAGCTGACCGCGGCGGGTGATCTCGGCTGAGGTTCGCCTGACAACTCGGTTCCGTCCGTCGTGTGACGACTGCGGGGGTGTGGGGGCTGGTCGAGCCCACGCGGCGAAGCCGCATATCGATACAGCCCCGCGCCCCTTCAGGTCGGACACCTGGCCGTGGGATGTACCACACACCGGCCCGGCGTCTCCTCCGCTGCTGACAAGTGCGAAGATGGGGCTCGGCAGGACAGGGCCCCACCGAAGGGCCGAAGAACGAGCGGCCGGACACCAGCCGCCGACCGGTCACTGGAGACCGGCGTGGCGCACATGCATGGAGGACGTGACGTGGCGAACGACGCCAGCACCGTTTTCGACCTAGTGATCCTCGGCGGTGGTAGCGGTGGTTACGCCGCGGCCCTGCGCGGGGCTCAGCTGGGACTGGACGTCGCCCTGATCGAGAAGGACAAGGTCGGCGGCACCTGCCTGCACCGAGGTTGCATTCCCACCAAGGCCCTGCTGCACGCGGGCGAGATCGCCGACCAGGCCCGCGAGAGCGAGCAGTTCGGTGTGAAGGCCACCTTCGAGGGCATCGACGTACCCGCCGTCCACAAGTACAAGGACGGCGTCGTCGCCGGCCTGTACAAGGGTCTGCAGGGACTCATCGCGTCGCGCAAGGTGACGTACATCGAGGGTGAGGGGCGGCTGTCCTCCCCCACCTCCGTCGACGTGAACGGCCAGCGCGTCCAGGGCCGCCACGTGCTGCTGGCGACCGGCTCCGTGCCGAAGTCGCTGCCGGGCCTGGAGATCGACGGCAACCGGGTCATCTCCTCCGACCACGCCCTCGTCCTGGACCGCGTGCCCAAGTCCGCGATCATCCTGGGCGGCGGTGTCATCGGCGTCGAGTTCGCCTCCGCGTGGAAGTCCTTCGGCTCGGACGTCACGATCATCGAGGGCCTCAAGCACCTCGCCCCGCTCGAGGACGAGAACTCCTCCAAGCTTCTTGAGCGCGCCTTCCGCAAGCGCGGCATCAAGTTCAACCTGGGCACCTTCTTCTCGAAGTCCGAGTACACCGCCGACGGCGTCAAGGTCACCCTCGCCGACGGCAAGGAGTTCGAGGCCGAGGTGCTGCTCGTGGCCGTCGGCCGCGGCCCCGTGTCCCAGGGCCTGGGCTACGAGGAGCAGGGCGTCGCCATGGACCGCGGCTACGTCCTGGTCGACGAGTACATGCGCACCAACGTTCCGACCATCTCCGCCGTCGGTGACCTGGTCCCGACGCTCCAGCTCGCGCACGTCGGCTTCGCCGAGGGCATGCTGGTGGCGGAGCGTCTGGCCGGCCTGAAGACCGTCCCGATCGACTACGACGGCGTGCCGCGGGTGACGTACTGCCACCCGGAGGTCGCCTCCGTGGGCATCACCGAGGCCAAGGCCAAGGAGATCTACGGCGCGGACAAGGTCGTCGCTCTGAAGTACAACCTGGCGGGCAACGGCAAGAGCAAGATCCTGAACACCGCGGGCGAGATCAAGCTCGTCCAGGTCAAGGACGGTGCGGTGGTCGGCGTCCACATGGTCGGCGACCGCATGGGCGAGCAGGTCGGCGAGGCCCAGCTGATCTACAACTGGGAAGCGCTGCCGGCCGAGGTCGCCCAGCTCGTCCACGCCCACCCGACGCAGAACGAGGCTCTCGGCGAGGCCCACCTGGCCCTGGCCGGCAAGCCCCTCCACGCGCACGACTGACCCTCGGTCGACGAACGCGACGACACAGACTTCCGCACTTGTAAGGAGCAACCGAAACCATGGCGGTTTCCGTAACCCTTCCGGCGCTCGGCGAGAGCGTCACCGAGGGCACTGTCACCCGCTGGCTGAAGGCCGAGGGCGAGCGCGTCGAGGCCGACGAGCCGCTGCTCGAGGTGTCGACCGACAAGGTCGACACCGAGATCCCCTCCCCCGCAGCCGGTGTCCTGGCGTCCATCAAGGTCGCCGAGGACGAGACCGTTGAGGTCGGCGCCGAGCTGGCCGTCATCGACGACGGCACGGGCGCGCCCGCTGCCGCCCCGGCTCCGGCCGCCGAGCCCGCACCCGCCGCCGAGCCCGAGCCGGCACCGCAGGCCGCTGCCCCGTCCGCCGAGCAGGCCGCCCCGGCGCCCGCTCCCACCGCCGAGGCCGCCACCGGCGCCGGAACCGCCGAGGGCACGGACGTCGTCCTGCCCGCGCTCGGCGAGTCCGTCACCGAGGGCACCGTCACCCGCTGGCTGAAGTCGGTCGGCGACTCGGTCGAGGCCGACGAGCCGCTGCTGGAGGTGTCGACGGACAAGGTCGACACCGAGATCCCGGCGCCCACCTCCGGTGTGCTGCTGGAGATCACGGTCGGCGAGGACGAGACGGCCGAGGTCGGCGCCAAGCTGGCCGTCATCGGCGCCCCGGGTGCCGCTCCGGCGGCTGCCCCGGCCCCCGCCGCCCCGGCTCCGGCTCCCGCAGCCGAGGCTCCGGCACCCACTCCGGCTCCCGCGCCGGCGGCCCCCGCGGCTCCGGCGCCTGCCGCCCCGGCTCCGGTCCAGGCCGCGGCTCCGGCGCCCGCGCCGGCCGCTCCGGCTCCGGTGACCCCGGCCGCTCCGGCGCCCGCCGCCCCCTCGGACGACGGCGCCTACGTGACCCCGCTGGTGCGCAAGCTCGCCGCCGAGAACGGCGTCGACCTGGGCTCCGTCAAGGGCACCGGCGTCGGCGGCCGGATCCGCAAGCAGGACGTCATCGCCGCCGCCGAGGCCGCGAAGGCCGCCGCCGCCGCTCCGGCTCCGGCCGCAGCAGCCCCGGCTGCCGCCGCCGCGAAGAAGGCCCCCGTCCTGGAGGCCTCCCCGCTGCGTGGCCAGACCGTCAAGATGCCGCGCATCCGCAAGGTCATCGGCGACAACATGGTCAAGGCCCTGCACGAGCAGGCCCAGCTGTCCTCGGTCGTCGAGGTCGACGTCACCCGCCTGATGAAGCTGCGCGGCCGGGCCAAGGACGCGTTCGCGGCCCGCGAGGGCGTCAAGCTCTCCCCGATGCCGTTCTACGTCAAGGCGGCGGCCCAGGCGCTGAAGGCCCACCCGGCCGTCAACGCCCGGATCAACGTGGACGAGGGCACGATCACCTACTTCGACACCGAGAGCATCGGTATCGCGGTGGACTCCGAGAAGGGCCTGATGACCCCGGTCATCAAGCACGCCGGTGACCTCAACATCGCCGGCATCGCCAGGGCCACGGCGGACCTCGCGGGCAAGGTCCGCGCCAACAAGATCACCCCGGACGAGCTGTCCGGCGCGACCTTCACCATCAGCAACACCGGTTCACGCGGCGCGCTCTTCGACACGATCATCGTGCCGCCGGGCCAGGTCGCGATCCTCGGCATCGGTGCCACGGTCAAGCGTCCGGCCGTCATCGAGACGGAGGAGGGCACGGTCATCGGCGTCCGCGACATGACGTACCTGACCCTGTCCTACGACCACCGCCTGGTCGACGGCGCTGACGCGGCCCGTTACCTGACCGCGGTCAAGGCAATCCTGGAGGCAGGCGAGTTCGAGGTCGAGCTCGGCCTGTAAACGCCGTTCAGCTGTAGCCATTGGTGCCCTTGCCCGGGAAGTTCCGGGCAAGGGCACCAACCTTTAGGGGCGCGGGGCTGTATCGATATGCGGCTCCGCCGCGCGGGCGCGACCAGCCACAGACGGCCCGCACCCGCCCAACAACAGCCCGGACCGAGCTCGAAGGCACCGTAACGAACATGTAAGTCTCGTCTCACCTGCACGTAAGCACCCTCACGCGCCCCTCCCACGGAGCAAACCGGCCTTATTGTCTAAAGGTCAACGCCCCGGGGCCGATGGGCGGCCCCTCCCTAAGGAGCCCTCATGACCGCGCCCGTCGTCCACTCGCTGCGCGAGCAGATCCGCGAGCACATCGTGGAGGGGATCGTCAGCGGGCGCTGGAAGCCGGGCGAGCGGATCGTGGAGCGGCGGATCGCGACCGAGCTGGAGGTCAGTCAGACGCCGGTGCGCGAGGCGCTGCGCGAGCTGGAGTCCCTGCGGCTGATCGAGTCGGCGCCGAACAAGGGCGTACGGGTGCGGAACCTGACCGCCGCCGACCTGGAGGAGAGCTATCCGGTCCGGGCCGGTCTGGAGGCGATCGCGGCGGAGCTGGCGGCGCAGAAGCTGGCCGCGGACTGCTCGGCGCTGGAGCCGCACGTCGCCGCGCTGTACGAGGCCGACCGGGCATCCGACGGGACGGCGCAGGTGCGGCACACGGTGGCGTTCCACCGGGAGCTGGTGCGGGCCGCCGGGAACTCGGTGCTGCTGCACACCTGGGAGGGCCTCGGCATCGAGGTGTTCACCGCGCTGTCGATCCGCTGGCTGGGGACGGTGCAGCAGTCGTACGCGGAGGAGCACGAGGAGCTGGTGGCCGCGTTCCGTCGCCGCGATCCGCGCATCGCCGAGATCGTGAAGGCCCATGTCCTGGGGTGCGCTCCGCAGGCGTGAGCCTTGAGCGCGCCTGTGCTCAAACGTCGTCCGACCTGCGAAAAGTCGGGGAAAAATCCAGGCACGGGGTGCCCTTGTCGGAGGCACCCCGTGCCTAGTTTCTCGTAATCGAGAGGTTTTGCCTTTCAACCCTTTGATCGATCATCGATCAGAGGGTTACAGTCACGACGGGCTTTCACCGAGGCCCCAGCCCTGTCCTGCCAAAGACCAAGGGCACCCCGAACACCCTCATAGGGAACCCCCCTTCGACTGAGGAAGGCGGCGACATGACCGACCCCCACGCCATCCAGCCGAGCGCGCTCGACCAGCTCCCGGACCGGGATCCGGAGGAGACCGCCGAATGGCAGGCCTCGCTGGACGCGGTCGCCCAGGCGGCCGGGCCGCACCGTGCCGCATACCTGATGCGGCGCACGCTGGAGCGTGCCGAGGGCAACGGCGTCTCGCTGCCCAAGCTGCTCGAGACCGACTACGTCAACACCATCCCGACCGCCGCCGAGCCCGTCGCGCCCGGTGACGAGGCGATGGAGGCCCGGATCACCGCGTGGAACCGCTGGAACGCGGCCGCGATGGTGACCCGGGGCGCGAAACACGGCGTCGGCGGCCACATCGCCACCTTCGCCTCGGCGGCCTGGCTGTACGAGACGGGCTTCAACCACTTCTTCAAGGGCAAGGAATCCCAGGATTCCCCCGGCTCCGGCGACCAGCTCTACATCCAGGGCCACGCCTCCCCCGGCATCTACGCCCGCGCCTTCCTCGACGGCCGGCTGACCGAGCAGCACCTCGACAACTTCCGTCAGGAGGCGGGCGGCAACGGCCTCCCGTCGTATCCGCACCCGCGCCGGCTGCCCTGGCTGTGGGAGTTCCCGACGGTGTCGATGGGTCTCGGCCCGCTCTCCGCCATCTACCAGGCGCGCTTCAACCGCTACCTCACCGCCCGCGGCATCAAGGACGTCTCGCAGTCCCACGTCTGGGCCTTCCTGGGCGACGGCGAGATGGACGAGCCCGAGTCGACGGCGGCCCTCGCGCTCGCCTCCCGCGAGGAGCTGGACAACCTCACCTTCGTCATCAACTGCAACCTCCAGCGCCTCGACGGCCCGGTCCGCGCGAACTTCAAGATCGTGCAGGAGCTGGAGGCCCAGTTCCGCGGCGCCGGCTGGAACGTCGTCAAGACGCTGTGGGGTACGGCCTGGGACGAGCTGTTCCAGCTCGACACCACCGGCGCGCTCGTACGCCGGCTGCGCGAGGTACCCGACGCCCAGGTGCAGACGTACCAGACGCGCGGCGTCGCCTACATCCGCGAGGACTTCTTCGGCAAGGACCCGGCGCTCGCCGAGCTGGCGAAGCTGCTGAGCGACGACAAGATCCTCGACTGTTTCCACTTCTCCCGCGGCGGCCACGAGTCGCGCAAGGTGTACGCGGCCTACAAGGCGGCCGTCGAGCACAAGGGCGCCCCGACGGTCATCCTGGCCCAGACGGTCAAGGGCCACACCCTCGGCGAGGGCTTCGCGTCGAAGAACGCCAACCACCAGATGAAGAAGCTGTCGGTGGACGAGTTCAAGACGATGCGCGACCTACTCGAACTCCCCATCTCCGACAGCCAGTTCGTCGACGGCGTGGTGCCTTATGGCCACCCGGGCGCCGACTCCCCCGAGGTCCGCTACCTCCAGGAGCGCCGCGCGGCCCTCGGCGGTCCGGCCCCGGCCCGCCGTACGCAGGCGCCGGCCCCGCTGCCGGCCCCGGCGGAGAAGGCGTTCGCCTCCTTCGACAAGGGCTCCGGCACGCAGAACGTGGCCACCACCATGGCCTTCGTCCGGCTCATCAAGGACCTGGTCCGCGACAAGGAGTCCGGCAAGCGCTGGGTGCCGATCGTCCCCGACGAGGCGCGCACCTTCGGCATGGAGAGCCTGTTCCCCTCCCTCGGCATCTACTCGCCCAAGGGCCAGACGTACGAGCCGGTCGACCGCGACCAGCTGATGTACTACAAGGAGGCCACGAACGGCCAGATCCTCAACGAGGGGATCACCGAGGCCGGTTCGATGGCCGACTTCATCGCCGCGTCCACCGCGTACTCCACGCACGGCGAGACGATGATCCCGTTCTACATCTTCTACTCGATGTTCGGCTGGCAGCGCACGGCCGACCAGATGTGGCAGCTCGGCGACCAGCTCGGCCGCGGCTTCCTGATCGGCGCGACGGCCGGCCGGACGACACTGACGGGCGAGGGCCTCCAGCACGCCGACGGTCACTCGCCGGTGATCGCCGCGACCAACCCGGCCGCGCTGACGTACGACCCGGCGTTCGCGTACGAGATCGCCGCGATCGTGAAGGACGGTCTGCGCCGGATGTACGGCGAGGCGGCGCCGGGTGAGGACCCGAACGTCTTCTACTACCTCACCGTCTACAACGAGCCGATGCCGCAGCCCGCGAAGCCGGCCGGTATCGACGAGGGCATCGTCAAGGGCCTGTACCGCTTCAACACGGCGGAGTCGGCGGGGCTTTCCCCGGCCGCCAATGCTCCGCGGATCCAGCTGATGGGCTCCGGTACGGCGATCCACTGGGCCCTTCAGGCGCAGCGGCTGCTCGCCGAGGAGTGGGGCGTGGCCGCCGACGTGTGGTCCGCGACCTCCTGGACCGAGCTGCGCCGGGACGCCCTGGAGGCCGACGCGGCCCTCCTGCTCGGCGAGGAGCGCGTGCCGTACGTCCGTCAGGCGCTCCAGGGTGCCGAGGGGCCGGTGCTCGCGGTCTCCGACTACATGCGCCAGGTGCCCGACCAGATCGCGCAGTGGGTCGAGCAGGACTACTCCTCGCTGGGCGCCGACGGCTTCGGTCTGTCCGACACCCGCGAGGCCGCCCGCCGCCACTTCGGCATCGACGCCCAGTCGGTCGTCGTGGCCGCCCTGGCCCAGCTGGCCCGGCGGGGCGAGGTCAAGGCGACGGCGGTGAAGGAAGCGCGGGAGCGGTACGGCCTGTAGGGCATCGCTCCGGTTCGCGTGTGAAGGGGGTACGGCGTTTCGCCGTGCCCCCTTCGCTGTCGGTGTGGCCCGGCATCATGAACGTATGCGTGCTGCCCGCCTGATCAAGATGGTGTTGTTGCTCCAGTCCAAGCCCTCCATGACCGCCGCCGAGCTGGCGCGGGAGCTGGAGGTGTCCGAGCGGACCGTCACGCGGGACGCGCAGGCGCTGTCGGAGGCGGGAGTGCCGGTGTACGCGGACCGGGGGCGGGCCGGGGGCTACCGCCTGATCGGCGGGTACCGGACGCGGCTGACCGGGCTGGCCCGCGGTGAGGCCGAGGCGCTGTTCCTGTCGGGGGTGCCGGGGGCGCTGCGGGACATGGGGCTGGAGGACGCGGCCTCGGCGGCCCGGCTCAAGGTGTCCGCGGCACTGCTCCCGTCCGTGCGGGACGCCTCCCGTACGGTGGCGCAGCGGTTCCATCTGGACGCGCCGAACTGGTTCAAGGAGCCGAAGACACCGGAGTTGCTGCCCGCCGTCGCGGACGCGGTGTGGGACGACCGGCGGGTCGTCGCGCGCTACTGGCGCGGCGAGGGCGAGGTCGTCCGGGAGCTGGAGCCGTACGGGCTCGTGCTCAAGGCGGGCGTCTGGTATCTGTGCGCGCGGGTGGCGGGGCGCGGCTCGTACCGGGTGTACCGGATCGACCGGTTCACGGCGGTGGAGGCGGGCGAGGAGCGGTTCGCGCGGGACGAGGAGTTCGATCTGCCGGCTTTCTGGGAGGAGCGGGCCGAGCAGTTCGCGCGGTCCATCCTGCGCGCGGAGGTCGTGGTGCGGCTGTCCGCCGACGGGGTGACCGGGCTGCCGTACGCCGTCGATCCGCACTCGGCCCGGGAGGCGCTCGCCGCCGCGGGCGCGCCGGACGAGGACGGCCGGGTGACGGTGACCCTCCCCGTGGAGTCCGAGGAGGTCGCCCACAGCCAGCTCGCGGCGCTCGGTCCGGAGGCCGAGGTGCTGGCGCCCGCGAGCCTGCGGGCGCGTTTCGCGAGCGACGCGACGCGGCTCGCCCGGCTGTACGGCCCGCTGAACAGGACATAACAATCCGTCTCACTCCACGTGCGCCCCACCCGTCCAGGGCCGATGCTGGACCCGTGATGGACGAGACGGAGTTCTGGGAGCTGGTCGACGCCGCCCGCGAGGCCGCCGAGGGCGACCCCGAGGAGGAGGCCGACCTGCTCGTGGACCGGCTGCTCCAGCTGGACCCGGATATGGTCCTCGACTTCGCCCGTCACTTCGAGGCCCGCTACAACCGCGCGTACACCTGGGACCTGTGGGGCGCGGCCTGGGTCCTGCTGGACGGGGCGAGTGACGACGCGTTCGACTTCTTCCGGTGCTGGCTGATCGGCCAGGGCCGCGAGGTGTACGAGGGCGGCGTGCACGACCCGGACTCGCTGGCCGACCTCCTGGACGACTTCGACGAGGAGATCGACGGCGACGGCGAGGAACTCGGCTACGCGGCGGACGAGGCGTACGAGCAGCTCACCGGCCTCGTGGCGCCCGACCTGGGCATCCCGCCCGCGCCCGCGGAGCCGGAGGGGACACCCATCGACTTCGAGAACGAGCGGGCGCTGGCGGAGCGGTACCCCAAGCTGTGGGAGCGGTTCAGGGGCTGAACCTGAGGCCACCTCATGCCACCCTCAGGCCACCTCGTGCGACCTCATGCCACCACCCGGCGGCGGGCCGGGTCCGACGGGATGTACGCCTGCGTCTGGTCGGCCCGCACCGCGTGGTGCATGGGTGCCTTGTTGGCCTGGTCGAGGGCGGACGCCGTGACGGCGGCCGGCCCCAGGACGACGGTCGCGACCGCGCAGACCACCGTCCAGATACGACCGCCGCTCTTCCTGCTGCTGCTCATGATCCCCACCTCCGGTCGGCTTGTGGTGACGACCGTAGGCTCCGGGGATCTCAGGACCCTGCGCATCCGCTGTGGCGTACCTGTGAGCCTCATGCCCGGTCCTGGAGCCGTGCCGCCAGGTTCCTGATCTCCGGCAGGTGGGCCCTCAGGGCCGCGCCCGGGCAGCTCGTCATGTACCCCTCGTCGTGGCCCGCCACGGCGGGCAGGGTGGCGGCGGTGCCGGACGCGTACCGGCTGAGGTTGTTGCTGGAGACCAGCCGGACCCGCGCGCGGGGGTCGACGTCCGCCATGCCCAGCTTCCAGGCGGCCAGGTGCGCGATCGCGTCGGTCATCACCTTCGGGACGGGGACGCCGGCCGTGAACGTGCCGAGGGCGGCGATGCCGACCGTGCGGTGGTTGAAGCCCTGGGTGTGGGCGCCGGTGACGGGCCGGTCGGTGCCGCCCGCGCGGCCCTCGTAGATGGTGCCGCAGCGGTCGACGAGGAAGTTGTAGCCGATGTCGTCCCACTCGCGGGCGCCGGTCTGGCCCGTGTACAGGTAGCGGATGATGCGGGGCGCCTCGGCGCAGTCGTAGGCGCCCGGCGAGTCGGTGTGGTGGATGAAGACGGCGACCACCCTGTCGTCGTAGCGCGGGGCCGGCTGGGCACGCCGTGTGGCGTCGTTCAGCCAGGCCGTGCGCGGCACGATGCGCGGTCTGGTCACGGAGTGCGGGGCGGCGGTGGGACGGCCCGCGTGGGCGCGCTGGGCGGACTTGGCCGCGACCGTGTGCTCGATGCCGCTCGCGCACAGCACCAGCGCTACGGCGGCGACGAGGCCGGGCAGGCAGCCGAGCGCCGCGAGCGCGGCGCCCGGTATGCGTACCGCCCGCCGCTTCCGGGCCCCTCGCGGCCTTCGCAAGACACGCATGATCCCACTGTCTGCCGGTTCCGCTCCGTCCGCGATGTGTGCTGTGCCACCCGGTGGAACCATCGTCCGGGTCCGCGACGTTTTTCCCAGTGCACGCGCGCGTGGCCGGTTCCGGGCGCCACGCGTGCGCGTGACTGATCACTGGGCACGTGCTGCGCGTATTAGGGGGCACCCCCTGAGGGGTCCGACAGAAAGGCGGCTTCGTGGACCTGCTCGACATCCTGCTGTTGCTGGTGATCCTCGCCTACGCGGCGTCCGGCTACCGGCGCGGACTGGTGGCCGGCTGTGTCTCGCTGGCCGGTTTCGTGGGCGGCGCGGTCATCGGCGTGTGGGTGTTGCCGTGGATGATGGATCTGGCCACACCGGGGACGACCTCGGCGACGGTGACCGCTGTGCTGACCGTGCTGGTCCCGGCCGTGGTGGGACACGAACTGGCGGGGCGCCTGGCGCTCAAGCTGCGGCGGGAGCTGGACCAGGGGCCGCTCAGAGTGGCCGACGGGATCGGCGGGGCCGCGGCCAACTCGGTGGCCGTG
This sequence comes from Streptomyces sp. NPDC050619, assembly GCF_040654815.1. Taxonomy (NCBI): domain Bacteria; kingdom Bacillati; phylum Actinomycetota; class Actinomycetes; order Kitasatosporales; family Streptomycetaceae; genus Streptomyces; species Streptomyces sp. NPDC050619. The sequence continues at coordinate 43,935 of NZ_JBFAIR010000006.1, forward strand.
CTGATCGTGGCCTGGGTGGCCGCGAGCGTGCTCGGCGCGTCCTCGACCCCGCTGGTCACCACGGCGATCCGGGACTCGGCCCTGCTCGGCGCCGTGCAGAAGTCCATGCCGGACACGACTCCCGCCTGGTTCTCGCGCGCCACCTCCGCGCTCACCCAGGCGGGCTTCCCGCAGGTCTTCAACCCGTTCGAGAACGAGTCGACCGCCGAGGTCGCCAAGCCGACCGGCGACAGCGTCACGGCGAGCGCCACGAACGCCGCCAAGCTGAGCACCGTGAAGATCGAGGGCATCTCGGGCAACCAGGGCCGCGAGGGCAGCGGCTTCGTGTACTCCCCGCAGCATGTGATGACCAACGCCCATGTGGTGGCCGGCATCGACGAGCCGAGCGTGCGGGTCGGCGGCGTCGGGCGGTCGTACGCCTCGCGGGTGGTGCTCTTCGATCCGGGCAAGGACGTGGCCGTGCTGTACGTGCCCGAACTGAACGCCCCGGTGCTGAAGTTCGACGACAGTGCCACGCGCGGCGACTCCGCCGTCGTGGCCGGCTATCCGCAGGACGGCGACCTGAATCTCCAGGCGGCCACGGTGGCGAACCGGGTGCGGGCGACCGGCCAGAACATCTACAGCGACGGCACCGTGACCCGCGAGATCTACTCGATCCGTTCCACGGTCCGCCCCGGCAACTCCGGCGGCCCGCTGCTGACCCCCGACGGCAAGGTGTTCGGTGTGGTCTTCGCCCGCTCCACCTCGGACGACGAGACGGGGTACGTCCTGACGGCCGACGAGGTCGGGGACGACGCCGAGCGCGCGGCGAACGCGACGGCACCGGTGGACACGGGTGACCTCGTGACGTCCTGAGCGGCCGACCAGGTCACAGGCCGCGCCCCATGAGCACGTCGTCGACATACCGCCCGTCCAGCAGGAACTCCTCGGGCAGGATCCCCTCCACCACGAAGCCCTCGGACTCGTAGAGCCCCCGGGCCGGGGTGTTGTGCCCCAGCACGCGCAGCGTGATGCGGCGGGCCCCCTGCTGCCGGGCCTCGTCCTGCACGGCTCGCAGCAGCGCCCGGGCGACCCCGGCGCCGCGCGCCGTCTCGGCCACGGCGAGCCCCTGGATCTGGCGGACGTGGGAGTTGCAGGCGAGCGAGGTCGGATAGCCCAGCCGGACGTACCCGACGAGCGTGCCGTCGAGCTCCGCCACGAGGTGGTCCCGGGGCCCGAACCGCTCGTTGAAGAAGGGGTCGTACGGCGGCTGGGGCCGCGGCGTGACGGCGTGCAGCGGGGACCAGGTGACACGGTCGAGACGGCTCAGCGCCTCCTCGTCGTCGTGGATGGCGTGGCGTATGTACGGAACCGGCATGACGATCACCCTACGACGGCGGTCGGCGGACCCCGCCGGGGATTTCCGTACGCCCTGAGCAAGGATGGTCCGTATGGAACCTTCCCGAATCGTGGTGGCCGGCGCGTCCGGTCTCATCGGCGGCGCCCTGACGCGGTCCCTGACCGCCGACGGGCACGAAGTGGTGCGACTGGTGCGCCGGACGCCCCGGGCGGCGGACGAGGTCCGCTGGGACCCCGAGCGGAAGTACGTCGACCCGGCCGGGCTCGCCGGGTGCGACGCCGTGGTCAACCTGGCCGGGGCGGGGGTCGGCTCGCGCCGCTGGACGGACGCCTACAAGGCGAAGATCCGTGACAGCCGGGTGCTGGGCACGACCGCCCTCGCGGAGGCGGTCGCCGCGCTGGACGAGCCGCCGCGGGTCTTCGTGAACGGCAGCGCGATGGGCATCTACGGCGAGACCGGCGATCGTGCCGTCGACGAGGACGCGCCGCCCGGCGAGGGCTTCCTGCCCTCGCTGTGCGTGGAGTGGGAGGGGGCGGCGGCGCCCGCGCAGGAGGCGGGCGTACGCACGGTGTTCACCCGTACCGGCCTGGTCGTGGCCCGCCAGGGCGGGGCCTGGGGGCGGCTGTTCCCGCTGTTCAAGGCGGGGCTCGGCGGGCGGATGGGCGACGGGCGGCAGTACTGGTCGTTCGTCTCGCTGCACGACGAGGTGGCCGCCATCCGCCATCTCATCGACACCGACGGCCTGTCGGGGCCGTTCAACATCACCGCGCCGCACCCGCTGACGAACCGCGAGATCACCGCGGCGATGGGGCGGGTGCTGCACCGCCCGACGCTGTTCGCGGTGCCGGCGCCGGTACTGCGGGCCGTGCTCGGCGAGATGGCGGGGGATGTGCTGGGCAGCCAACGGGTGCTGCCGATGCGGCTGCTGGAGTCCGGGTTCACCTTCGCGTTCCCGGAGATCGAGGGGGCGATCCGGGCCGCGTTGTGAGCTCGGAGGCCCGGTGAGGCCTTGTGCCTTGTGAGGCCTTGTGAGGTCCCCGGGTTCACTCCCGTGCCCCCTCGCGACCGTATGCGACCGGTGTGCGACCGTGCCCTGTCCATGCGCGACTCCCCCCGACCGATCACGGCCCTACCCTCGACCCGAACTCGCGTATCTCCGAAGGCTGTTGGGGGCGTCACGTCTCCACCGGCCGCGCCAACGTCGAGGAGGGGCACGTGCTTGAGCACGCGTACCAGGCGGACGTCGTGATCGTGGGAGCCGGGGTCGCCGGACTCTCGGCTGCGCGCCGGCTGTCCAGCGCAGGAGTGAGGACCGTGGTGCTGGAGGCCGCCCCGTGGGTGGGCGGCCGGATGGCGACCGAGAAGGTCGACGGCTTCCGGCTCGACCGGATCGGGCGGCTGCTGACCACCGGGGCATATCCCGACCTGCACCGGACCCCGGGGCTGGACGCGCTGATACTGCGTCCCTTCGCACCGGGTGTCCTGCTGCACAGCGACGGGCACCGGCACCGCGCGGTCCCCCCGGCGGGCGCGGGAGGCACACGAGGCGCACTCCACGCGGTGCGCGCCCTGGCGAGCGCCCCCGCCAAGAGGCGCTCCGCTCCCCCACCGACGGGCGGCGGTGCGCCCGGGTCCGCCTCGGTGCCTCCGGTCCGGGCGAGCGCCCCGCTGGGCACCGCCGTCGACCAGGCCCGGCTCGGCGCCGCGCTCACCCGGCTGGCGGGCACACCCCTCGAACGTCTCCTGGCCCGCCCCGAACTGCCCGCCGGACAGGCCCTCGCGGCCCGCGGAGTGCCCGCCCGCACGATCGACGGCTTTCTGCGCCCGCTGCTCGCCGCCCTGCTGTGCGACCCGGAGCTGACCACCTCCAGCCGGTGCGCGGACCTCGCGCTGCGTTCGTTCGCGAGCGGGCGCCTGTGCGTGCCGGAGGGCGGGGCCGAGGTGCTGCCCGAGCTGCTCGCGCGGGGGCTGCCGCCGGGCACGGTGCACACCGGAGTGCGGGTCACCTCCGTCTCCACGACCGCCGTGACCACCGCCGAGCACGGCGAGATCCGCTGCCGGGCCGTGCTCCTCGCCACCGACGCCCGGTCCGCCGCCGAGCTGCTGCCCGGTCTGCGCGTGCCGGACTTCCACCCGGTGACGGTCGTCCACCACACGGCGGACGAGCCGCCAGCCACGGGCTCGTCCCTGCTGCTGGACGCGGACCGCGGCGGCCCGGTCGCGCACACGGCGGTCGCCAGCCGGGTCGATCCTTCCCGGGCACCGGCGGGCCGCACGCTCGTCTCCTCGACGGTCCTGGGCCGCCCCCCGGCCGACCTGGAGACCGCCGTCCGCACGCACCTGTCCCGCCTCTACGGCACCTCGACCCGGCGCTGGGAGACGCTCGCCGTGCACCACACCGACGAGGCGGTCCCGGCGATGCGGCCGCCGCACGACCTGCGCCGGCCGGTGCGGCTGCTGGCGGGCCTGTATGTGTGCGGCGACCACCGGGACACCAGCACGGTCCAGGGCGCGCTGCACTCGGGCCACCGGGCGTCGGCGGCGATCCTGGCGGATCTGGGAGCGGGCTCGACGCATGTGGCGGAACCACTGCCGACGGCCCGTACGACTTCCCCAGGCCGCCTGACTGCCGCCTAGCCGAGCGCGGCCACCTTGTCCCGGTACCCCCGCACCGGCACCGCGTCCTTGTACGGCTCGAGCCTTCGCTCGAAGTCCCGGACGTACTCGATCGCCCGCACCGAGCGCATCTCCGCCGCCTGGACGGCCGCCTCGGCACCCAGCGCGCAGGCCTGGTCGAGTTCGCCGAGGCCGAGACGGGCGGAGGCGAGGACGATCTTGCAGAAGAGGCGGCTGCGGGCGTAGGCGGGAGCCCGCAGTTGCAGGGAGCGTTCCGCGTACTGGGCGGCCGCGCGGAACTGCTGGAGGTCCCGGTGGCAGTGGCCGAACTCGTCGGCGAGCTGCGCCTCGTCGAAGAACCGCGCCCAGTACGGGACGTCGTCGCCGGGCCGAGCGGCTTCGAGCGCGCGCTCGGCGCGTACCAGGGAAGCCGTGCAGGCGCGCACCTCACCGAGCACCCCGTGCCCGCGCGCCTCGACCGCGTGCAGCAGCGTCTGCACGACGGGCGGGGCGCTGGTCCCCATCCCCTGCTGCGCCACCCGCGCGAGCTGTACGGCCTCCCGCCCGTGCCCGAGGTAGACGGCCTGCCGGCTCATCGTGGCCAGCACATAGGAGCCGTACGCCCGGTCCCCGGCCGCCTGCGCCAGGCGCAGCGACTGGACGAAGTAGCGCTGGGCGAGGCCGTGCGCGGCGATGTCGTACGAGGTCCAGCCCGCGAGCCTGGTCAGGTCGGCGGCGGCGGCGAACAGGCGGCGGCCCGTCTGCTCGCCGTAGGTGCCGCGCAGCATCGGCTCGCATTCGTGCTCCAGGTAGCGCACGAGGGCCTGGCGGGCATGGCCGCCGCCGTACATGTCGTCGAGGGAGCGGAACAGGTCGCCGACCGAGCGGAGGGCGGAGATGTCGCCGCCGGTGACCTTCTGGCCGGGGCCGCGTTCGGCGAGCCCGCGCTGGCGGGGTACCGCCGGGCGGCCCTGCGCCAGGACGCGGGCGGGTGGTTCGCCGCGGGCCACCTTGTCGTCGGGGCGGCCGATCAGCCAGTCGCGGCTGGGGACGACCAGGCCGGCCGGGGTGAAGGCGATCTTGCGGAGTTCGGCGTGGCTGCCGGAGTCCTTGCGCCACAGCCCGCTGACGATGTCGACGGCCTCCTCGGGGGAGGCGGCGAACTCCAGACCGGCGTAGACCGGGGCGCAGGCGTCCAGGCCGAGGTCCTGGGCGGACAGACGGCGGCCCAGGCGGCGGGTGAAGACCTCGGCGATGAGGGCGGGGGTGGTGCCGCGGGGCTGCTGGCCGCGCAGCCACCGGGTCACGGATGTCTTGTCGTATCTCAGGTCCAGCCCGTGTTCGAGACCGAGTTGGTCCACGCGACGGGCGAGACCCGCGTTGGAGAACCCCGCTTCTGTGATGAGCGCGGCGAGCTGGCGGTTGGGAGTGCGCTGCGCGGGTCGTTCCGTCATCTGCGGTGCGGTCTCCTGCCTTCGGGCCTCGCGGGGGGCCGCTGTGGTGCCTGCGGTGCCTGCGTTGCCCGGATTGCCTGTGAGCAGCCCTTATGGCCTCGTGAACGGCGCGAATGTAGCGGAGCGTAAGCAGTCGATCGCACACTTCGACGTTCATTCATCCGATCGTGTGAGGATCGCGGGACCGGGCTGACGCGGGGCCGCGGGGTATCACCCGAACGGGGCCGTCACACAGGCAGTCGTACAGTGGCGTAGGCACGCTGCGTGCCTTACGAGTTTTCTCGGGCCTCTTCGGCCTACTAGGGAGGCGCTTGCCGTGAGTGGGTTGCGGTTCGTGCGTATGGGATTCGGTGCGGACTCCGTCGAGTACCGTCAGGCGTGGGACGAGCAACGCCGGGTGCACGCGGCGCGGTTCGCCGACGAGATCCCGGACACCGTGCTGTTGCTGGAACACCCGCCGGTCTACACGGCGGGGAGGCGCACGGCTGACAACGAGCGACCGCTCGACGGCACGCCGGTCGTCGACGTGGACCGCGGCGGCAAGATCACCTGGCACGGCCCGGGCCAGCTGGTGGGCTACCCGATCCAGAAGCTCCCGCGTCCGGTGGACGTGGTGGCGCATGTCCGGCGGCTCGAGGAGGCCCTGATCCGTACGTGTGCGGAGTTCGGCCTGGAGACGACCCGGGTCGAGGGCCGCAGCGGGGTGTGGGTGCTCGGCGATCCGGTCGAGCTGCGGCCGTCGCTCGGCGGACTGTCCCTGGACTTCGATCCCCGCCTGAACGACGAGGAGTTCGACCCGCGCCTGAACGGGCCGGAGTACGCCCCCTCCAATGCCGGCCAGCGCCGCGAGGACCGCAAGATCGGCGCGATCGGCATCCGGGTGGCCAAGGGCGTCACGATGCACGGCTTCTCGTTCAACGTGAACCCCGACAACCGGTCGTTCGACAAGATCATCCCGTGCGGGATCCGCGACGCGGGGGTCTCCTCCCTCACGAACGAGCTGGGCCGGGACGTCACGATCGACGAGGTGCTGCCGGTGGTCGAGCGGCACCTGCGGGATGTACTGGAGAACGCGGAGCTGAGGCCGCGGGAGGTGGAGCGGGCGTCGGCTTGAGGGCACCCGGCGCTGGTGCGGGCGTCCCTGGGGGCTGCCGCCCCCAGACCCCCGCTTCGGCCCTGAACGGGCCTCGTCCTCAAACGCCGGACGGGCTGAGATGTGGCGCACCTCTCCCAGCAGCGCCCGCACCAGCCCCGCACGGGAATGCCCCACAGTTCCGTGGGGTTGCCCACCCCGGGGACCGAAAACGCACGGGCGTACCCTGGTGTACGCCGAAGAATCGAAGCTACAGGGAGCCGACGTGTCCGCAGTCGCACCCGACGGACGCAAGATGCTGCGCCTGGAGGTCCGCAACAGCCAGACCCCCATCGAGCGCAAGCCCGAGTGGATCAAGACCCGGGCGAAAATGGGTCCCGAATACACCAAGATGCAGAACCTCGTGAAGAGCGAGGGCCTGCACACCGTCTGTCAGGAAGCCGGCTGCCCCAACATCTACGAGTGCTGGGAGGACCGCGAGGCGACCTTCCTCATCGGCGGCGACCAGTGCACCCGGCGCTGCGACTTCTGCCAGATCGACACCGGCAAGCCCGAGGCGCTCGACCGCGACGAGCCCCGACGCGTGGGCGAGTCCGTGGTCACCATGGACCTGAACTACGCCACGATCACCGGCGTCGCCCGTGACGACCTGGAGGACGGCGGCGCCTGGCTCTACGCCGAGACGGTCCGCCAGATCCACCAGCAGACCGCCGAGCGCGCGGAAGGCCGCACCAAGGTCGAGCTCCTCGCCCCCGACTTCAACGCCGTACCGGAGCTGCTTCAGGAGGTCTTCTCCTCCCGCCCCGAGGTCTTCGCGCACAACGTCGAGACGGTCCCCCGGATCTTCAAGCGCATCCGCCCCGGCTTCCGGTACGACCGCTCGCTGAAGGTCATCACCGACGCCCGCGACTACGGCCTGGTCACCAAGTCGAACCTGATCCTCGGCATGGGCGAGACCCGCGAGGAGGTCAGCGAGGCGCTCCGGCAGCTGCACGACGCCGGCTGCGAGCTGGTCACCATCACGCAGTACCTGCGCCCGTCCGTGCGCCACCACCCCGTGGAGCGCTGGGTCAAGCCGCACGAGTTCGTGGAGCTGAAGGAGGAGGCCGAGCAGATCGGCTTCTCCGGGGTCATGTCCGGCCCGCTGGTGCGCTCCTCCTACCGGGCCGGGCGGCTCTACCAGATGGCCATCGAGAAGCGTGGCGCGTACGTCGCGTCCCAGGCCGTCTGACAGACCGCCGGCCGCCTCACCCGGAACGGATTGAGGCAACCGTGTGAATTCTCGCACAAGCGACTACCCGCCAGTAACAGCCAATACGACGCGGTCCTGACCGTCCTCGCAGATGAGGGCGTTGATCAGGGCCGCGTCAGTGTTTGAGGGCTCCCCATCAAGGCTTCATGGGCGTTTGACCGGTCGGTCACGCCCTGGTAACACCAATCAGTGACGCTGGACTCACGCCACGTACACCCGTACCCGACGCCGGTAACGAGGGGACCTCCATCATGCAGGCCGCGCCGCCCGTTCGCGCCACCGCCATCCCGTCCGTCACCGACGCACTCCGCGCGGTCGAGTCGCTGCTCATGAGCAGCGGCCAGCGCACCGCCCGCCGCAACGCCTGGACCTCCGTCCTGGAGGACCGCCGCCGCGCCAAGGACCGGGTCGAGGCCCAGCGCGTCCTGGAGCAGACCTTCGCCGTCCGCTCCTGAAGGACCGTTTCCCCTCCCGCTCGGCCGTCTTGGGGCGCACTGCCGTCGTCCGCGCTCCCGGGGCCACGTAGACTCCTTGTCATGGCGAGGAAGGACACGGCAGCGGACGCTGCGAACCCCGGGCGACTCAAGCAGATCGCTCTGACCTACAAGATGACCCGCAAGGCCGACAAGATGATCGGTCTTGTACTCGCGGCTGTCGGAATCGTCACCTTCGGTGTCTTCCTGGCGATCGGTCTCCTCATCGGTCACCCCATCTATCTCGGCATCCTGGGCCTCCTGCTCGCCTTCCTCGCGTCGGCGATCGTGTTCGGGCGCCGGGCCGAGCGGGCGGCCTTCGGGCAGATGGAGGGCCAGCCGGGCGCTGCGGCGGCCGTGCTCGACAATGTCGGGCGGGGGTGGACCACCACTCCGGCGGTGGCGATGAACCGCAGCCAGGACGTGGTGCACCGGGCCGTCGGCAAGGCCGGCATCGTCCTGGTCGCCGAGGGCAACCCGAACCGGGTGAAGAGCCTGCTGGCGGCCGAGAAGAAGAAGATGAACCGCATCGTCGCGGACGTGCCGGTGCACGACCTGCTCGTGGGTACGGGCGAGGGGCAGGTCGAGCTGAAGAAGCTGCGCACGACGATGCTGAAGCTGCCGCGCGTGCTGACCGGTCCGCAGGTGACGGCCACCAATGACCGGCTGCGTGCCATGGGCGACCTGATGAGCAACATGCCGTTGCCGAAGGGGCCGATGCCGAAGGGCATGAAGCTGCCGAAGGGCGGACCGAAGGCCCGCTGACTGCCTGCTACCCGCTGACTCCCTACTTGCTACTTGCTACTTGCACGAAGGGGGCGCCCGGATCACTCCGGGCGCCCCCTTCGTCGTACGGACCCTAGACGCGCACTTCCACCGTGCGGGCCAGCCGGTCGTGCAGGCCGCGGCCGTCGCGGTCCCAGATCAGGGCGGGGACGGCGAGGCACAGCAGGAGCGTGCGGAGGAGGGCGCGGGCGGGGTTGACTCGGCCGGTGTCGACGGCGACCACGCGCAGGCCGAAGAGGCGCTTACCCGGGGTGAAGCCGACCGTGCCGACGGTCAGGGCACCGAGCAGGAAGAAGACGAGAAGCGCCCAGTTGCTGGTCGCCTGGTCGTAGCCGTCTGTGATGAGGCCGTATGCGATCAAGAGGCACAAGGCCCAGTCGACGGCGATGGCGCCGAGGCGCCGGCCGGGACGGGCGATGGAACCCGGCCCCTCCTCCGGCAGACCGAGCTGCTCGCCGCGGTATCCGAAGTCGACACCGGCGTCTTCCGCGGCCGCGCGCGGCCCGGAAAGCCAGGATCCGATTGCATCCCTGTTGTCCACGCGTCCACGGTACTGGCCCGTTTCGCGATGCGGACAGGTGGGGTAGGCGCGACAATGTCCGGTTAACCTGGCTGAAACAAATGGGTCACGTCCGAGAAACCACGCGTCCCTAGTGTCGATATCGGCGTGTGCCACCGCACTGGCCGCACGAACGAACTACCACCCCGGCACGGAACGGTCGGGAGTAGGAGGAGCTGGATGTTCCAGAACGCCGACGAGGCCAAGAAGTTCATCGCGGACGAGGACGTCAAGTTCATCGACGTCCGCTTCTGCGACCTGCCGGGCGTGATGCAGCACTTCACGGTGCCCGTCGAGGCGTTCGACCCGGACGACGAGCTCGCTTTCGACGGATCCTCGATCCGTGGATTCCAGGCCATTCACGAGTCCGACATGGCGCTGCGCGCGGACCTGTCGACCGCCCGGGTCGACCCCTTCCGCCGTGACAAGACGCTGAACATCAACTTCTTCATCCACGACCCGATCACCGGCGAGCAGTACAGCCGTGACCCGCGCAACGTGGCCAAGAAGGCCGAGGCCTACCTCGCCTCCACCGGGATCGCAGACACCGCGTACTTCGGTCCCGAGGCCGAGTTCTACGTCTTCGACAGCGTCCGCTTCTCGACCGGCGCGAACGAGTCCTTCTACCACATCGACTCCGAGGCCGGCGCCTGGAACACCGGTGCGATCGAGGACAACCGCGGTTACAAGGTCCGTTACAAGGGCGGCTACTTCCCGGTCCCGCCGGTCGACCACTTCGCCGACCTGCGTGCCGAGATCTCCCTGGAGCTGGCCAAGTCCGGCCTCCAGGTCGAGCGCCAGCACCACGAGGTGGGCACCGCCGGCCAGGCCGAGATCAACTACAAGTTCAACACGCTGCTGCACGCGGCCGACGACCTCCAGCTCTTCAAGTACATCGTGAAGAACGTCGCCTGGCGCAACGGCAAGACCGCGACCTTCATGCCGAAGCCGATCTTCGGTGACAACGGCTCGGGCATGCACGTCCACCAGTCGCTGTGGGCCAACGGCGACCCGCTGTTCTACGACGAGGCCGGTTACGCGGGCCTGTCGGACACCGCCCGCTTCTACATCGGCGGCATCCTCAAGCACGCCCCGTCGCTGCTGGCCTTCACCAACCCGACGGTGAACTCCTACCACCGCCTGGTGCCGGGCTTCGAGGCCCCGATCAACCTGGTCTACTCGCAGCGCAACCGCTCCGCCGCGATGCGTATCCCGATCACGGGCTCGAACCCGAAGGCCAAGCGTGTCGAGTTCCGCGCGCCGGACTCCTCCGGCAACCCGTACCTCACGTTCTCGGCCCTGATGATGGCCGGCCTGGACGGCATCAAGAACAAGATCGAGCCGGCCGAGCCGATCGACAAGGACCTCTACGAGCTGGCTCCCGAGGAGCACGCGAACGTCGCGCAGGTCCCGACCTCGCTCCCGGCCGTCCTCGACTCCCTCGAGGCCGACCACGAGTTCCTGCTCGCGGGCGACGTCTTCACGTCCGACCTGATCGAGACCTGGATCGACTTCAAGCGCACGAACGAGATCGCGCCGCTTCAGCTGCGTCCGCACCCGCACGAGTTCGAGCTCTACTTCGACGTGTGATCGGCGCGTGAGCCGTCCGGTGCCCCTGCCTCTCCTCGGAGGCGGGGGCGCCGTCGTTTGAGGCGTCGTATCCTGACACTGTTGTTCGACGGTGGCGACGGGGAGAGTACGGGGATGTCCGAACGAGACGACAGTGAGCGGGAGTTCGACCTCAAGTGGGCCGACAACGCCGAGCACAAGGAGCCCTCCGCGCGGGCCCGGATGCTCGCCGCGCGCTGGAAGGAGAACCCGCCCGGACCCCAGCCGTTCCGCCACGATCCCGACCCGGTGGCGCCGCGCCGGTCGTCGTGGGTGTCGACGGCCATCGTGCTCGGCAGCGTGGTGGCGATCATCCTGCTGCTCGGGTACGCGAACTTCCGGGCGCCCTACTAGAACCTGCGGCTTTGCTGCCCCTAGGACTGATCGGGACCCTTTCATGAAGGGGCCGGGTGCACACTGGGCAGTGGGACGAGTGCCTGACTGCAGGGGTGATGCGAGATGCAGAGCCGCTTCCGGAGCGACCGGCGGTTGACCGTACGCATGACGGTCACGATGTTTCTGCTGGGATTGCTGTACGTGGCCTTCGTGGCCGCGCTGGTCGTGTTGCTGAAGTCGTGGGTGCTGGTCGTCGTGGTCGCGGCGGGGATGCTCGCCGCGCAGTACTGGTTCTCCGATCGGATCGCGCTGTTCGCGATGCGCGGGAAGGTCGTCGAGCGGGAGCAGTATCCCGAGTTGCACGCCGTGATCGACCGGCTGTGCGCGATCGCGGACATGCCCAAGCCGGTGGTCGCCGTGTCCGAGATGGACATGCCGAACGCGTTCGCGACCGGCCGGAATCCCGACAACGCGGTCGTCTGCGTGACCACCGGTCTGCTGCGGCGGCTGGAGCCGGCCGAGCTGGAGGGCGTGCTCGCGCACGAGTTGTCGCACGTGGCACACAAGGACGTCGCGGTGATCACCATCGCGTCCTTCCTCGGGGTGATCGCGGGCCTGATCGTGCGGTTCGCCTTCTACAGCCAGTTGTTCGGCGGCGGGCGCAGGGACCAGAACACCGCCGTCGTCTTCGCCGCCGTGATGGGCGTGTCGGCGGCCGTGTACGCGATCAGCTTCCTGCTGATCCGGGCCCTGTCCCGGTACCGGGAGCTGGCGGCGGACCGGGCGGCGGCGCTGCTCACGGGCCGGCCCTCGGCACTGGCGTCCGCGCTCACCAAGGTCTCCGGCGACATCGCCCGGATCCCGACCAAGGACCTGCGTACGGCGCAGGCCTTCAACGCCTTCTACTTCACCCCGGCGCTGGGTTCCGAGCCGGGCATCGCGCGGATCTTCTCGACCCACCCGAGTCTGGACCAGCGGCTGGAGCAGCTGGGGCGGATCTCCGGTGAACTGGGCGAGGCTGCCACCCCGGGGAGGGCCGGCTGAGGATGGGGCTGCTGGACATCCTGCTGGGCCGTACGAAGGCGGTCGTACCCGATCTCGACCAGCTCTTCGCACTGCCGTCGGCCGCGGTGACGCTGGAGGCGGCGGCGTCCTTCACGCCGACCGGGCGGGGCGCGGTGTGCTTCGCCACGGTGGAGGGCGCGGCCTTCGAGCAGACACACCGCGAGGTCCAGGCCCTGCTCGACGCGGACACGGACCGTGACGGACCTCCGGTGGAGCTGCGGCGGGACGGCTACGGGTATTCCTGGCTGGTGTCGCAACGCGCTCCCGACCAACTGCCGCTCCTGGTCAACGACCTGCACGCGGTGAACAGCTCGATGGAGGTCAACGGCTTCGGGCCGCAGCTGCTGTGCTCGCTCGCCGGGTTCCAGGACCCGGAAGGCCGGTCGCTGGCGCTGGTCTACCTCTACAAGCGGGGCACCTTCTACCCCTTCGCGCCGCTGCCCGGCGAGGGACAGCGGCGCGACAACGCGCTGGAACTACGGGTCAAGGCGACCCTCGCGAACGACCTGCGGGTCGAGCAGGACCTGAACCGCTGGTTCCCGGTGTGGGGTGCGCCCGGTCTGTGACCGGCACCCCCAGCACCCCCAGCACACCCAGGCGCTACCACCACAGGTCCCGCTCGCTGTCTCAGTTGCTCTTCTCGCGCGACTGCCGACGCGACTCGATGGGGCGTTCGCGGCGGTAGCGGCGCTCCCACCTGGCCTGCCGGTCACGGCGGGCGCGGTAGGCGCGGTAGCTGCCGGGCACGGATCCCGGGCCTGTCTGGGGGGTGGCTCCTCCGGACGGGCTGCCTCCCGACGAGGACGTCGAGGAGGTGCCGCGCCCGTACTGCACGTACAGGAAGAGCACGGCGACGGCGGCGAGCCACCAGACGTGGTTCCCGAATCCCAGAACGACCAGGACGACGGTCCCGGACAGGACGATTGTGGTCATGACGGGCCTCCCTCCGTGGCGTGGGTGACTGAGCGGTGGTGACTGAGCGGTGGTGACTGAGCGGTGACGAAATCTCCGGACGGGCGCTGGAGTGGGCGTCCGGCCGTCCCGTCGGTGCGTAGCAGAGTAGCCCCGAGTCCGCCGGGTGATACCTGTCCTGCGGCAAGCGGTGGTGGACAGCTCCGTAACGCTTGTCCAGCGTAGGGAAGCGATCACTCCGCGTGCATCTCCTTTTCCGCGGCCTGGGGACTGTGGGACCTGAGTGGCGTGAGTGAATGGAGGGCATGAGCGAGCTCCTTCTTTTCCCGCACGAGTACGACGGTGAGCGACTCAGCTGCGTGTACGGCGACGGCGGTGGTCCAGGAGCGGCCACCGCCGTTGTCCTGCACGGCGCGGGCAACGGCAGCAAGGAGCGGTTGCTGCCGCTGCTCGACGAGTTCATGGCGCACGGCTGCCACGCCCTCGCCCTTGATTTCTCCGGGCACGGGGAAAGTACGGGCGCGCTGCGGGAGTTGAGCCTGCGCCGCCGCTTCGAGCAGGCCGTCGCGGTCATCGATGCCCATGCGCCCGCGGACGGTCCGCTGGTGCTGGTCGGGTTCAGCATGAGCGGGCAGACGGTGGCGGATCTCGCCGGGCATTACGGCAAGCGCGTGGCGGCGCTGGGGCTGTGCGCGCCCGCGGTGTACGCGGCCGAGGCGTGGGAGGTGCCGTTCGGCGCGGGCGACAGCCTCTTCAGCGAGATCATCCGCAGGCCGGACAGCTGGCGGGCGGCGCCCGCGCTCGACGTGCTGCGGGCGTACGAGGGGCGGGCGGTACTCGCGGTACCGGGCACGGACGCGGTCATTCCGCCCGCCGTGACCGAGGCGGTCCAGGCGGCGCTGGCCGTCCGGGCCCGTTGCACCCGCCTCGAACTCCCGGACGCGGACCACATGCTGGGCCTGTGGTTCCGGGACCACGCGGACGACCGGCGGGAGTTCGTGGCGACGGTGCTGAACGGACTCGACGGCCGGGGGCGGACGGCGAGCGGCGCCTGTCTGGTGGAGTGAGGGAGGGGCCGGGGGCAGGCCCTCGGCCGGGCGCGGGCCGGGGGGGAAGGCCCGGTGCCGGCCCAGCACGGGTCGGACGCGGGCCGGGGGCAGGCCTGGTGCGGGCCGGGGCAGGTCAGACGCAGGGCCGGGCACCGGGCCGGGGGCAAGCCGGGCACGGGGCAAGCCGGGCACGGGTCGGACGCGGGTCGGACGCGGGCCGGGCACGGGGCAGGCTCAGAACGGTCGAACGCGGGCCGGGGGCAGGCCTGGTGCGGGCCGGGGCAGGTCAGACGCAGGGCCGGGCACGCGGGCCAGACCCAGGGCCGGGCACACGGGCCGGACGCAGGCCGGGCACGCGGGCCGGACGCAGGCCCGCCACGCAGCCCAGACGCAGGGCCGGGCACGCGGGCCGGGGGCAAGCCGGGCACGCGGGCCGGGCGCGGGCCCGTCAGGTGTCCGGCGTCGCCGTCACTACCCCCGCCGCCACGGCCGCGAGCAGGATCGCGTGGTCGTGGGCGGTCTGGTCGGCGTAGCTCAGCGCGAAGTCCGCTACGGCCCGTTCGAAGGTGTCGGCGCCGCCCAGGTAGCCGGCGATGGCGATGCGGTCGCCGGAGCGGGCGTGTGCGCGGGCCAGGGCGGCGCCGCACAGCCGGGCGTACGCGCCGAGGTCGGCCGGGGTCATGCCGGCGACGTCGGCGGCGACCTTCATGTCGCGCAGTTGCCGCCAGTAGTAGGCGCGCCCCTGCGGCCCGCTCATCCACCCCAGGAAGATGTCACTGGCGGCCTGCATCAGCCGCTGTCCGGCGACGACCCGGTGCCCGGGATGGACGTACGGCCCACTCGGCAGATGCTCCTCCAGTACGGACTTCCCCGCCTCCTTGACCTGGAGGAACAGCGGGTCGTCCGCGTCCCGGCCGGCCAGCAGCACGATGAAGCAGCGCATGCCGACGCTGCCCACGCCGACGACCTTGCGGGCGGCGTCGACGAAGCGGTAGCGGTCCAGGAGCAGGCGGCGCTCCTCGGAAAGGGTGGAGCGGTAGTCGCTGAAGATCTTGCGCAGGGTGGCCGCGTCGGAGGCACCGGCGGGTTCGAGGAACGGCGGGTCGTGGATGATGCGCCGGCGTCCGTCGACGATCTCCGTCAGCTTGCCGAGGGCGTGCAGGCTGGTGCGGCGGCGGGCGCGGGTGAGGCTGGACTCGATGCGGCGGCGCTGACGGGCGGAGCGGACGTAAGGCAGCAGGCTGCCGGCGTCGATGCGCTCATACCAGACGTCGAGTTCGCCGCTCCGGGCGAGGCGGCGCATGGCGACGCGGTAGGCGGCGGTCGCTTCCAGGGCCGCGCGGCGGGTCTTGGCCTCGCTGTGCCCGTTCTCGCGGGCGGCGACGGCGATGCTGGCGGCCAGGCGTTTGACGTCCCATTCGAAGGGGCCGGAAAACGTCTCGTCGAAGTCGCTGAGGTCGAAGAGCAGGGCGCGCTCCGGGGAGGCGTACAGGCCGAAGTTGAGCAGATGGGCGTCGCCGCACAGTTGCACGGTGAGGCCCGTGTGGGGCTGGGCGGCGAGGTCGGCGGCCATCACGGCGGCCGCGCCGCGCAGAAAGGCGAGGGGCGAGGCGGCCATGCGCCCGTACCGGATGGGCAGCAGCTCCGTCAGCCGGTCGCGGCCCTGGCGTTCCAGTACGCCGACGGGATCGGGCCGGTCGACGGACGGGATCCAGCCGGCGTGCCCGGAGCGGGGGACGCGTTTGCGGGCGGCTCGGCCGCGCTCGGCGCGGTCGGCGGACGTCGTCATGGGCTGTGCCTTCGCATGCCAACCTCCTCGGTTCCGCCACCTCCTGATCGCAGTGAAGGCCAGTGCGGGGGCACCCGCACGCCCAATACGGCAATCGGGTGACGTACTCCGTTTGTTCAGCGCGCCCGGTTGTCAGTGGTGTCCGGGAGGATGTCCTCACGGCGGACGTGTCGGATTGCGGGTGGAGGTCGGGATGGGTGACGAGGAGCGGTACATCGGCGTGGCGGAGCGGCGGGCGCGGCTCGCGCTGCGGCACCGGCTGGCCGGGGCGGCGCGGGCGGCGAGCCCCGAGGAGATCGCCGCCTCCCTGGTCGCCCTGCACGGCACGGACCCGGCGACGGTGTACCTGGCCGTGGGTGCCCGGCTCGCGGACCCGGCGAAGACCGTGCCGGAGACCGGCCGGGCGCTGTACGAGGAGCGCGCGCTGGTCCGTATGCACGGCATGCGGCACACGGTCTTCGTGTTCCCGACGGACCTGACGGCGGTCGTGCACGCCTCCACCGGCCTGACGGTCGCGGGCCGGGAGCGGGCCGCCCTGCTGAAGCACATGGCGGCGGCCGGGGCACCGGACGCGGCCTGGCTGAAAGAGGTCGAGGAGTCGGCGCTGGCCGCTCTGGCGCGGCGCGGGCAGGCGACGGCGGCCGAACTCGCCGAGGACGAGCCGCGCCTGCGGGAGCGGTTCGCGTACGCGGCCGGGAAGAGCTACGAGGGCGTCCACACCGTCTCGACCCGGCTGCTGAAGGTGCTGGGCGTCGAGGGCAAGGTCGTCCGCGGCCGGCCGCTCGGTTCCTGGACGTCCAGCCAGTTCCGCTGGGCGGTGGCTCCCGCCCACCCCGAGCTGAACCCGGCCGAGGCCCAGGCGTCACTGCTCGGCCGCTGGCTCGCCGCGTGCGGCCCGGCCACGGAGGCCGACCTGAAGTGGTGGACGGGGTGGCGGGTGACGGAGGTGCGCCGGGCACTGGCGGCGATCGGGGCGCGGTCGGTGTCCCTGGACGAGGGCGTGGGGTACGTCGTCGACGGCGACGTGGGCCCGGTGGCGGGCCCGGCCGAGCCGTGGGCCGCGCTGTTGCCGGGGCTCGATCCGACGGCGATGGGGTGGCAGCAGCGGGACTGGTATCTCGCGCCGGAGCTGCGGCCCGCGTTGTTCGACGGCAGCGGCAATGTGGGGCCGACGGTGTGGTGGAACGGGCGGGTGGTGGGGGGCTGGGCGCAGCGGGCGGACGGGGAGATCGTGTGGCGGGTGCTGGACGGGGACGGGGTGGGGCGGGATGCGGAGGCGGCGATCGCGGGGGAGGCGGAGCGGTTGCGGGGGTGGGTGGGGGCTACGCGGGTGACGCCGCGGTTTCGGACGCCATTGGAGAAGGAGTTGGGGGTGTAGGGGGGTCCGCTTTCCCACCGGTCGAGTCTGGTGGTGGGTGGGCATAGGACGGGGGTCTGGGGGCGGGCCCAGCAGCGCCCGCACCAGCGCCGGGCACCCCGAAACACAGGGCACCCGGCACCATGGCTCACCGCGAGTAACGCATCAGCGCCCGCACCATGTGACACGTCGTGTCCGACGGCGGGTGGACGCCGATCATCTGGGCAGCGCTCCGTATCGTCTCGTTGCGGGCCTGGTTGGGCATGTATACGCCCGAGTCGAGCAGGGCGATCGCGAGGCGCATCGCCTTGAGGCGGCGGTTGTGGCTGACGTACCACTCGCGCGGACGCCCCGGCGGCAACGGCCGCTTCTCCACGGGCTCGTACGGCAGGTCGAGCAGGACGGGGCGCTTCGCGGTGGACTGGGTGGGCAACGGCTTCGGCTTCAGTGCGGCAGCGGGCACAGGCATCCTCCTGTCGCGGTCAGGGCGCCGGCCCGGGGACTTCGGCGACCCCGGCGACACCCTCGAACACTGCTTCTATTCTACTGCCCGGCACTGACAATAGCCCCTGGCCACAAGGGCTTTCGGGGTGTCTGTGACGCAAGTGGAGGACGGGTTTTCGAAGCTGATGCAGCGTCCGATCAGCGCGTAGCGCCCGCGGGTGCGTTGTGGGTCGGGGCCGTGTCGGGGGGTGTCCGTCCTCGGAACGTCGCGGAATCGGTTTCTTGAAGAGGGGCCAGGGTTGACGCGACAACCGCTGCGGGCGGACACCCCCCGACACGGCCCCTTCCCGCCGCGGGCGGCCGCGGGTGCATGGGGGCGGGCCTCGCAACTGCCCAATCCCATCGCATACGAGTCGCCGGAGTCCCGCCTCTTCGGGGCCGCGCAGGATCTTTCTCAGGCGATATTCGTGCCGCGCGGCGGCCTCACAGCGTGAGTCTCGCCACAGCACTGCCAGGTAACACGGGGTTCACACTTGAGCAATGATCGGGAAATCGCATATTGACAGGCTGCCGGGCATCAAGCGCGGCGTTTCAGTGCCGCAGTGCCGCAGCACCCGCAAGTGCGTCTGACCCACCCCCGAAGGAAGTGGCCCGTGACCTTCAAGGCTGAGTACATCTGGATCGACGGCACCCAGCCGACGGCCAAGCTCCGTTCCAAGACGAAGATAATGGCGGATTCAGCCAAGGGTGCCGAGCTGCCGATCTGGGGCTTCGACGGGTCCTCCACGAACCAGGCCGAAGGCCACGCCTCGGACCGTGTCCTCAAGCCGGTCTTCTCGTGCCCCGACCCGATCCGTGGCGGCGACGACATCCTCGTCATGTGCGAGGTCCTGAACATCGACATGACGCCGCACGAGTCCAACACGCGGGCCGCGCTGGTCGAGGTCTCCGAGAAGTTCGCCTCGCAGGAGCCGATCTTCGGCATCGAGCAGGAGTACACGTTCTTCAAGGACGGCTACCCGCTCGGCTTCCCCAAGGGCGGCTTCCCGGCCCCCCAGGGCGGCTACTACTGCGGTGTCGGCGCCGACGAGATCTTCGGCCGTGACATCGTCGAGGCCCACCTGGAGAACTGCCTCAAGGCGGGTCTCGCCATCTCCGGCATCAACGCCGAGGTCATGCCCGGCCAGTGGGAATTCCAGGTCGGCCCGGTCTCCCCGCTGGAGGTCTCCGACCACCTGTGGGTGGCCCGCTGGCTGCTCTACCGCACCGCCGAGGACTTCGACGTCGCCGCGACGCTCGACCCGAAGCCGGTGAAGGGCGACTGGAACGGCGCCGGTGCGCACACCAACTTCTCCACGAAGGCGATGCGCGAGGGCTACGAGGCGATCATCACCGCGTGCGAGTCGCTGGGCGAGGGCTCGAAGCCGCTCGACCACGTCAAGCACTACGGCGCCGGCATCGACGACCGCCTGACCGGTCTGCACGAGACCGCCCCGTGGAACGAGTACTCCTACGGTGTCTCCAACCGTGGTGCCTCGGTCCGTATCCCGTGGCAGGTCGAGAAGGACGGCAAGGGCTACATCGAGGACCGCCGCCCGAACGCCAACGTCGACCCGTACCTGGTGACGCGGCTGATCGTCGACACCTGCTGCACCGCGCTGGACAAGGCCGGCCAGGTCTGATCCCGCCCATCGGCTCCGCGAGGGGGCGTCCACCATTGCGGTGGGCGCCCCCTCGCGTGCTTCAATGGGGCCATGGCCAGCCTCCAGAAGCACACCGCGACGGGTCGCCATGACCTCGAGCCCTTCTGGCCTTCCCGTCAGCACCACGACTTCGACCGGGTGTGTTGCCGCGCGACGAACGCGCCGGCCCTCTAAAGCCGTACACCCCGGCCTTCGGCCAGCGCGCACGACGTACCTTCCCGTCGGACCTCTCGCGCGAAAGAGCTGACCTCTCATGGCGACCACTCGTTCCCTGCCCACCGCCGTTCCCTCCTCCCCCAACGGTTCGCGTCATCGACTGCGGGCCGTCGACCGGGACGAGGTGATCGACGTCGCGGAGTTCCTGCCGCCGGGCGCCACCTGGCTGCCCGCTCCCCCGCACACCCTCCCCACCCTGCCGGGGCAGCCGCCGATGATCGGCTATCTGGTGCTCGTCCCGGCCGACCAGCAGCCGCCGTTCCCGCCCGTGGCGGTGCCCGACGGCCAGACCGACGATGCCGACGGCTCTCTCGTCCGCATCGACACCCTGCGGCGCACCGCCGCGGTGGCCGGGCGCGAACTCGACCTCACCTACCTGGAGTTCGAGCTGCTCGCCCACCTCGTCACGCATCCGCACCGGGTGCACACCCGCGACCAGCTGGTCTCCACGGTGTGGGGCTACGGACATGTGGGCGACGGCCGTACCGTCGACGTCCACATCGCCCGGCTGCGCCGCAAGCTGGGCGCCGAGCACCGCCGGGCGATCCAGACGGTACGGCGGGTCGGCTACAAGTACGCGCCGCCGACGGGGCGTTGATCCCCTGAGTCTTTGCTGACGAGCCTCTGCTGACGGCAGACCGCCGTTCCGTCCGGCCGCCCGGGCGGGCAGAGTCTTCGGTATGAGACTTCTGCTGCTGGGTGGTACCGAGTTCGCGGGACGGGCCGTCGCGGAGGCGGCCCTCGGGCGCGGCTGGGAGGTGACCGTCTTCCACCGCGGACACCACGAGCCCCCGGCCGGGGTGCGGTCGCTGCACGGCGACCGCACCGCGCCCGACGGGCTCGCCGCCCTCGCCGGGGCGGAGGGCGCGTGGGACGCGGTCGTCGACACCTGGTCGGCGGCGCCGTACGCGGTGCGGGACGCGGCGCGGCTGCTGCGGGACCGCGTCCGGCGGTACGTGTATGTGTCGAGCATCTCGGTGTACACCTGGCCCCGGCCCGCCGGATACGCCGAGGACGTGCCTGTGGTGGACGGTGCCTCCGCCGACGCCGGGCAGAGCGACTACGCCCGGGACAAGCGGGGCGGCGAGCTGGCCGCCGTCGAGGCGTTCGGTGCGGACCGTTCCGTGCTGGTGCGGTCCGGGCTGATCCTCGGGCCGTACGAGAACGTCGGGCGGCTGCCGTGGTGGCTGGGCAGGATCGCGCGGGGCGGCCCGGTCCTCGCGCCCGGGCCGCGTGACCTGCCCCTCCAGTACGTCGACGTCCGTGACCTCGCCGAGTGGGTCCTCGGGGCGGTGGAGCGGGAGTCGAGCGGGCCGTACAACCTGATCGGGCCGCAGGGCCACGCCACCATGGGCACCCTGCTCGACGCCTGCGTGCGGGCCACCGGCAACGCGGCCGAGCTGCGGTGGACCGACCCGGAGGTGATCCTCGAAGCGGGCATCGAGCCGTGGGTCCAGCTGCCGGTGTGGGTGCCGCCGGGCAGCGACATGCACGACGCCCTGCACTCCGCGGACGTCTCCCGGGCGCTGGCGACGGGACTGGAGTGCCGGCCGGTCGCCGACACCGTGACCGACACCTGGAGGTGGCTCCAGGACGGACGGAACCGTCCGTTGCGGCCGGACCGGACGGGCCACGGCCTCGACCCCGAGGTGGAGGCAAAGGTGCTCGCGGCGAGCGGGGGCGCGAGCGCCGGCGGAGGCGCGGGCCGAGGCGGGGGCGCGAGCTGAGGCGCGGGCGCGGGCCGAGGCACACGCGCAGGCGCAGGCGCAGGCGCAGGCCGAGGCGCAGGCGCGGGCCGAGGCGCAGGCGCGGGCGCGGGCCGAGGCGCAGGCGCGGGCCGAGGCGCAGGCGCGGGCCGAGGCACACGCGCGGGCGCACGCCGAGGCGCGGCCCGAGGCACACGCGCAGGCACAGGCACAGGCGCGAGCCGAGGCACAGCCGCGGCCCGAGGCACAGGCGCGAGCGCCGACGGAGGCCAAGGCGCGGGCGCCGAGGAGGCCAAGGCGCGGGCGCCCGCGGTGGCCGACGCGCGGGCGTCGGCGGTGGCGAGGGCGCGGGCCGAGGTGTATCTGGCACCACCCCTGACCGGGCACCCAACCCCAGTGACCCCGGCCTCCCCCTCGGCCAGACTGACGTCATGACCATCGAGACGAAGAGCGGCAGCGGCCGTACCGGGGTGCGGGGCGTCGGACTGGCGGCGGTGCGGGGGCTCGGGCTGGCGCTGGTGACGCTGCCGGGGGCGGTGCTGTGTTTCACGCTCACTGTGGTGTCCATCGCGCTGATACCGATCGGCGTCGGCATCGTCACCACGCCGTGGGTGCTCACCGGGGTGCGGGCGTTCGCCGACTGGCGGCGGGTCCTCGCCGCCCAGTGGTGCGGGGTGCGGATCCCGTCGGCGTACCGGCCGATCCCGAAGGACGCCAATCCCTGGGGGCGCACCTTCGGGATGCTGGGCGACCCGGCGACCTGGCGGGATCTGCGGTGGCTGCCGGTGGACATGACGGCCGGCTTCGTCAGCGCGCTGCTGGCGGGCGCGCTGCTGCTCTATCCGCTGGAGGGGTTCGCCATCGCGGCCGGGCTGTGGCGGGTCCTCCCCGACGGATACTGGTACGGCTTCGTGTCGGTGACCGGGCAGGCCTCCGCGCTCGGCGCCGGCGCCCTGGGTCTCGTCCTCCTCTTCTTCGCGCACTTCTTCACCCCGCGGCTGCTGGAGGCCCACTTCCGGCTCACCCGGGTCCTCCTCGCCCCCAGCCAGGGGGAACTGGCCGAGCGGGTGCGGGTGCTGACCGAGACCCGGCGGGACGCCGTCGACACCTCCGCGGCCGAACTGCGGCGCATCGAGCGGGACCTGCACGACGGGGCGCAGGCCCGGCTGGTCGCCATGGGCATGGACCTCGGCACCGTAGAGGTGCTCCTCGAAAAGGACCCCGAGCAGGCCAGGCAGCTGCTCGCGCAGGCCCGCCAGTCCTCCGCGGACGCGCTCGCCGAACTGCGCGACCTCGTCCGCGGCATCCACCCGCCGGTGCTCGCCGAGCGCGGACTGGGCGATGCCGTACGGGCGTTGGCGTTGCGGATGCCCCTCGCCACCGAGGTGGACGTGGACCTGCCCGGGCGGGCGGACGAGCCCGTGGAGTCGGCCGCGTACTTCGCCGTCAGCGAGGTGCTGACCAACGCGGTCAAGCACGGACACGCCGACCGGATCTGGATCGACCTGCACCACCGGGACGGCATGCTGCGGATCTCCGTCACCGACAACGGCAAGGGCGGCGCGGTGATCGGCGCCGGCTCGGGGCTCGCCGGAGTCGAGCGGCGACTGGGTACATTCGACGGCGTCCTGGCCGTCAGCAGTCCCGCGGGCGGCCCCACCATGGTGACCATGGAGATCCCTTGCGTGTTGTCCTAGCCGAAGACCTGTTCCTGCTGCGCGACGGACTCGTCCGGCTCCTTCAGGCCCACGACTTCGAGATCGCCGCGGCCGTCGAGACCGGGCCCGAACTGGCCCGCGCCCTGGCCGAGTTACAGCCGGACGTCGCCGTGGTCGACGTCCGGCTGCCGCCGACGCACACCGACGAGGGCCTTCAGTGCGCGCTCGACGCCCGCCGGGACAGACCCGGACTTCCGGTGCTCGTGCTCTCGCAGCACGTGGAGCAGCTGTACGCGCGTGAGCTGCTCGCCGACGGCAGCGGCGGGGTGGGGTATCTGCTCAAGGACCGGGTGTTCGACGCGGGGCAGTTCGTGGACGCCGTACGGCGGGTGGCGGGGGGTGGTACGGCCATGGATCCGCAGGTGATCCAGCAGTTGCTGGCCCGGCGTGCGGCGGACGACCGACCGCTGGGGCGGCTGACGCCCCGTGAGCTGGAGGTGCTGGAGCTGATGGCGCAGGGCCGGACCAACGCGGCGATCGCGGAGCGGCTCGTCGTCACGGAACGGGCGATCGCCAAACACACCTCCAACATCTTCGCCAAACTGGGCCTGGAGGTGTCGGACGACGACAACCGCCGCGTCCTGGCCGTTCTCGCCTATCTCGACCAGGACCGCTGAAATCGGTCTCCCGATCCTCCCCCGATCCCGCACATGCCGTAAGGGATCAACAACTCGCGGTGTTTCCTGGGCTGTTGGGGCTGAATTGTCTCGCGAACCTCTCACCAATTTCTGCGACGGCTGAACACCCCTGGGGCGGCTTCCGTATTCATGGGAGCCGCTTCACTCCTGTCGGGCGCCTCGAATGCCCCGCAAGGAAGTCAGAGGAGTTCCATGGGACGCAACACAAGAAAACGCCGTATGCCGCTGGCCACCAAGGCCATAGCCGGAACGGCTGCCCTAGCGCTCGGTGGGGGCGGGCTGATCTGGGCCAACTTCTATGCCTCGGCACATGAGGAGAACTCGGCAACAAACCAGACGAAAGCATCGGCCTCTCAGGTCGCGACGATCAAGTGTCCGGACGTCGGCCAACAGCTGACCGACGTGCCGGACGGCGCACGCGCCGGTGTCGACCAGGAGTTGGCGAAGCTCGACCAGCAGGTCACGGAGGCCTACAAGCGCCTCGCGGACACCCGCCAAGCCCAGGCCGGGGACGCCGGCTACGTCGACAACGCCATCCTCGCCCCGCTGAAGTCCAAGCGGACGGCCACCATCGACCGGATCGGCATCAACGTCCAGCGCGCGGGCGGTCAGCCTCCGCAGGGAGCCGACCAGCTCGCCCAGTGCGAGGGTGTGCCGGCCGACCAGCCGGACCCCGCCGCCGGTGAGGGTCAGGACCAGAACAACGACGGTCAGGACCAGGGCGACGGCCAGAACCAGGGCGACGGCCAGGACCAGGGCCAGGACCAAGGTCAGGACCAGGGCCAGGAGCAGGACAACGGCGGCCAGGCCGGCAACGGTCCGGCAGCGGACGACTTCCAGGACATCACCCAGGCCGAGCCGACCGGCGGGCCGCAGGGCGTGGACGGAAACGGGCTCGCCGCGAACGGCGACAGCGGTTCGACGGGCACCTTCACCACGAACTGCGGCACCAACGAGAACGAGAACCGCAACTCGGACAACGTGATCGTCGCCCCCGGAGTCAGCAACGGTGCGCAGCACCAGCACGACTACGTCGGCAACCAGGCCAACAACGCTTTCGCGAGCGACGAGGACCTGGCGAACGGTGACACCACCTGCGAGAACCAGGGCGACAAGTCGTCGTACTTCTGGCCGGTGCTGCGTGTGCAGGACGGTCAGGACGACATCGACGCGGACGCCCCCGGTGGTGGTCAGGACGGCAACGTCGGCACGATCATCCAGGCCAGCGAGGCACAGCTGAAGTTCGTCGGCAACAAGACGAGCGATGTCACCGCGATGCCGGAGGCCCTGCGCATCATCACCGGTGACGCCAAGGCCTTCGTGAACGGCAACGCCAACGCCAACACGAACTGGAGCTGCACCGGCTTCGAGGACACGCAGCTGACGGACAAGTACCCGATCTGCCCCGAGGGCAGCTCGGTGGTTCGGACGACCAACTTCCAGAGCTGCTGGGACGGTCAGAACATCGACAGCGCCAACCACCGTGACCACGTGGACTTCGTGGAGGAGGACGGCACCTGCTCGAACGGTTTCGAGGCCATCCCCCAGCTCCAGGTCCGCCTGGTCTACGACGTTGACGCGCCGCAGATCGAGAACGGGCAGGTCCAGAACGCGTTCGCGGTGGACTCCTTCCCGGACCAGCTGCACAAGCCGATCACCGACCACAACGACTTCATCAACTTCTTCAACGAGGAGACGATGAACCAGGTGGTCGACTGCATCAACAGCGGCCAGGACTGCCAGTAGTCCTGAACCACTAGGAAGCCGGCGGTGGGATCTCCCACCGCCGGCTTTCGCTTGCCCCCGAACCGGTGCGGTCAGCCGTGGTGGCTTCCGCTGTTGCCACTGTTGTGACTGCCACCGGGATTCATGTGCTCGGACCCCTCCTCCATGGTCCCGCCGAGCGCGCCGCGCAGCGCCGTGACCGTCTTCTCGTCGCCGCTGGCGACCCACTTGCGGCCGACGAGGTAGTAGCCGCCGTAGTCCTTCGCCCCGTTCAGCCACTCGCGCTGGCCGCGGTCGGTGGCGAAGGTGGCGAGGACGTACTTCTCGGCGCCCTTCTCGCAGAGGGCCTGGCGAATGGTGTCGGCGTCGGTCTGCATGTTCGGCTTGCACTTCGCCTCGGCGGCCAGGTGCTCGAGACTGCCGGTCGCCGTCTCCGGAACGTCCGCCTCGCCGCCCTTGTCGGATCCGCAGCCCGCCAGGGCGAGTACCGCCGCCGCGCCGGCCAGCGCGAGCCTCGGTTGGGTCAACCTCATCTGTTCCTCCGGTCCCTTCCGGCGACATGCCGTACGGAGCCCCGGCGAGGGGCCCTCCCCCTCGATACGGCTCAGCCACCCGGAGCGCTCAAAATACCGGTGCTGTCCGGGTACGGGTGTGCGACTGTAGGGCGGTGAACCAGGACTGGGAAGATCGCGTGGCCGCTGTCTGGGCCTCCTTCGACGACTACCCCGAGGAGAGGGCGGCCGACTTCCGCGCGGTGATCGACGCGCTGGTCGCCGAGCTCCCCGAGGACAGCCCCCTCCGCCCCTTCGAGCAGGCCTGCGCCTGGGACTCCACGGGCCACTCGGACCGGGCCGTGCCGCGGTACCGGGAGGCGCTCGCCCTCGGCCTGAGCGGCTACCAGGGAAGGCGCGCCAAGATCCAACTGTCCAGCTCGCTCCGGAACACCGGGCAGCCGGAGGAGGGCGTCAAGCTGCTGACGCCCGAACTGGACGGTCCCTCCGACGAGTTGGACGACGCGGTACGGGCCACGCTCGCCCTGTGCCTGTCCAGCCTCGGCCGGGACCGCGAGGGCCTGTCCCTCGTCCTCGGCGCCCTCGCGCCCCATCTGCCGCGCTACCAGCGGTCGATGGCGAATTACGCGCGGGCACTGGTCGAGCCGGCGGGCTGATTCGTCCGGGCGCCTGTGACCAACCGACGATTCGCTCGTTCTGCTGAACGTGCAGTCACAGGATGTCGCCCCGAGCCCCGCACCCTCCTCCGCCCCCTCTTCGTCGCCCGGCCCCGTCGTCGACATCGAGCAGGCCGAGGCCGCACTCGTCGAGCACTATCCGCGGCTCGTCCGGCTCGCCTATCTGGTGCTGCCGCCGGGCCTCGGCCGCAGCCGGCGCGTCCTGGCCGCGCACGCGCTCACCCAGCGCGCGCTGCCCCGGGGCCGGACGCCCGCACCCGTGATCCCGGCCCAGTCGACCGGCCGCGAGGGCGACGCGGGGTACGCCTTCGTCCGCCTCCAGGTGCTGCGTACGGCGCTGGAGGCGGGCCTGCCGCTGCGGCGCGGGGCGTGGCCCAAGCGGTCCCAGCTGCCGCCGCTGCTGCCCCAGGTGTGGGGCCTGAAGCTCTTCCCCCGCTCGGGCGGCGCCGACGAACTCGCCCTGGACCAGCGGCTGTCCGCCCTGTCCGGCCCGTCCCGTGCCGCGTACGCGCTGCGCGGCCTGGAGAAGCTCCCGGACGGCGCCGTACGCAAGGTGCTCACGGCCGCGGGGGTCGACGACGTGGACGCCGCGCTGGGCGAGGCCGACCAGGTCGCCGCGCACTACGCGCTGCTCGACTCCCCCGAGTTCGACCCCTGTTCGCTCCAGGCCCGGCCCACCGACCTGATGCGGCGCCGGCAGCATCTGAAGGCCGCGCTCGCCGCGGCGGCGGCCGTCGCCGTGTGCGGGGCGCTGCTCGGTCTGCCCGGCGACGGCTGGGGCCCCGACGGCGCCGCCGCCCCCTCGTACGCACAGAATCCGGCGGCCCAAGCGGCCCTCGACCCGGGCAGGTTGACCAAGGTCTCCCCCACCGCGTGGCGGTCCTCCGCGCGCACCGACTTCTCCGTGTGGCCCGCGCGCGGCGACCGCACCGGCGACGAGGCGCTGCTGCGCCGCGCCCTCGCCGTCTGGGCCCGCCCCGGCGAGCGCGTCCTGGTCTCCGCCACCCCCGGCACCCCGTCCGGCGGCCCGGCCGGCCCGCCCCAGCTGCTGTACGCCGGGGACGTCGACAACGCGCGCGTGGTGATCCTCTACGACGGTCTGCGCATCGCCCGGTACGCCGAGCCGAAGGGCGACACGAGCGGGGCCGCGCTGGACTTCGCGCGGGTCGACGGCGCGAGCGGGGCCGACGCGAGCGCGGTGGTGCTGGGCCGGTCCGACGGCAACGTCCGTTATCTGACGGCGCCTTGGGTGAAGAAGGCGGCCGAGCGGGACCTGCTGAAGCCGACTCCCGGCGCGATGGACCTCACGCTGACCGACGGCATCACCTCACCGCTGGCCGCCCCCGCCCAGGCCAGTGGCACGTGCACCTCGTGGAACGTGCTGCAACTGACCGACGACTCCGGTACGCGTCTGATGACGGACCTCGGCGAGCTGGTCCCCGCCCGCCTCACCACCGGGCGGCCCGGTTCGACGCACGAGGCCGTCGGCGCTCAGGCGCTGCACGCCTGGGCCCCCTTCGCCTGCTCCCTGTCCGCCGTGCGCTCGCAGGGCGTGCGGTCCGTGAACGCCTGGCAGTTCGCCCAGCAGCCGCTGCCCGACGTGAGCGGTTCGGCGGCGTGGGTGTGCACGCGGGCCGAGACCTGGCGGGGCGGCGGCACCCGCGTGCTGGCGCAGTTCCACACCCCGGGCGGGACGTACGGGGCGGTCGCGGCGCAGGCCGAGAACGTGCCGGCGTGCGGTCCGCGCGACCCGCAGGTGCTGGCCGGGGTGTTGTGGAAGTCGCAGGCGGACTCCTGGTACCTGCTGGCCGCGGGCAGCCGGGACACGGCCTCGATCACGGCGACGGGCGGGACCGGTGGATCCTCGCCGGGCAACCTGCTGACCGTACGGACCGAGCAGGGCGCCCAGGCGGGCCTGAAGGGGACCTTGAAGGACGGGCGGACCATCACCGGTCTGCGCTAGGCCCTGTCGTCAAATTCCCGTCGTCCGCCCGCAGGGCGGGCACCGCGGCGTCAGGTGCGTGCTCTCGGCGTGCCGGGCGCAGGCCCTCGTACTGGTTGTACGTGGGTCTGCGTCCGGTGCGGCGAGAGTGCGTGCATGGCGTTGCGGTGCAGGCGGGAATTTGACGACAGGGCCTAGGCCCCGCTCGGCATGCCGCACAGGTGAACACCGTTGCCCGGTCTGGTCCGTTCGGGGCCGGATCCGATCGGTAAGGTGTTCGCATGACTACCGGGGTACGTCGCAGAATGGGTGTCGAGGAGCGGCGGCAGCAGTTGATCGGCGTCGCGCTGGACCTGTTCAGCCGCCGGTCGCCGGACGAGGTCTCCATCGACGAGATAGCCGCGGCCGCCGGCATCTCCCGGCCGCTGGTCTACCACTACTTCCCCGGCAAACTCAGCCTGTACGAAGCCGCGTTGAAGCGCGCCGCCGAGGATCTGGCGGGCCGGTTCGTGGAGGCGCGGGAAGGGCCGCTGGGGGCGCGGCTGCTGCGCGTGATGCGCCGGTTCTTCGACTTCGTCGACGTTCACGGGCCCGGTTTCGCGGCGTTGATGCGCGGCGGCCCGGCCGTCCCCGCGGGCGGAGCCCGCTTGTTCGACACGGCCTCGGCGACCAACGCGCTCATCGACTCCGTACGGCAGGCCGCGTACGACCAGATCCTTTCGCATCTGGAGGTGGAGGAGCCCCCCGCACGACTGGAACTGGTCATACGGTCCTGGATCTCGCTCGCCGAATCGACCGCGCTGATCTGGCTGGACGGCCGGCGTATCCCGCGCGGGGAGCTGGAGGTGCAGCTCGTGCACGACTTCGCCGCGCTCGCGGCGGTGAGCGCGGCGCACGACGAGGAGATGAGCGGGCTGCTGCGCCGCTTGCTCAAGGACGAGCCGGGCGACGGGCCGTTCGGCGACCTGGTGACCCGGCTCCTCGCGCCGGCCCCCTGAGGTCAGCCCGTCAGCCCGTCGGCCCGTCAGGCGTCGAACTTCCGGTAGGACACGGCGAGATCGCGCACCTCGGCCGAGGCGTGCAGGGCCAGACCCTCGCCGGGCTTCACATACTTGCGCAGCAACTCCAGTACGGCCTCGGTGAGTTGCGCCTTGGTCTCCTCGGTGCGGCCGGCCAGCAGGCCGAGGGTGACGTGGACGACCACGTGACCGCCCTCGTCCCGCCCGACGGTGGTGTCCTCGGTGGCGCGGAACTGCGTCTTGCACGCCTCCTGCTTCGCGGCCGCGATCTCCACCACCGCGTCGTGCAGGGCGAGCGCGAAGCCGCGCCGGTCGAAGCCTTCGGCGAGAGGCGCGGAATAGTCGACGGTGATCTGCGGCATGGGGGGCACTCCTGTTCGGGGTCGGCGTCCTCACACTAGCCGCAGTGCCAGCATCGCGATGTCGTCGTCCGGGGCGTGGCCGAAACAGTCCAGCAAGGTGTCGCACAGGGCGTCCAGGCCCGGCAGGGCGCCGGTGGCGGCCGCGCGGAGGTGCTCCATCGAGATCGCGAGGTCCGTGCCCCGCGTCTCGATCAGGCCGTCGGTGACCATGAGAAGCCGGTCGGTGGGTTCGAGGAACAGTTCGGCGGGCGCCGGGCGGGGCAGGCCCAGGCCGAGCAGCGGTCCGGTGGCCTTGGCGTAGTCGGCGCTCCGGGTGTCCCGGATGATCAGCGGCGGTATGTGGCCCGCGTTGGCGATACGGGTACGCCCGGTGCCGGGGTCGATGAGGACCAGGCAGACGGTGGCGGTGACGTCGGGATGGTAGTGCTGGAGCATCCGGTCGAGGCGCTCGGCGAGCACGGCCGGATCGCTCTCGTCGACACAGTAGGCGCGCAGGGCGTGCCGGATCTCGACCATGACGGTGGCCGCCTCCAGCGAGTGCCCGACGACGTCGCCGACCGCGGTGAGCATGCCGTCGCGGGTGCGCAGCGCGGCGTAGAAGTCGCCGCCGATCTCGGTCTGCCGGGACGCGGGCACATAGCGGACCACGACGTCGATGCCGGGCAGCTCGGGCAGCCGGTGCGGCTGGGGCAGGAAGCTGTGCTGGAGGGTGAGGGCGACATGCCGCTCGACCTGGTACATGAGCAGCGGCTCGGCGGCGAGCGCGGTGGCCTGGGCGAGCCGCGCCACCAGGGCCTCGTCCTCGGGGTTCACCCGGCGCACCCCGCGGGTGGGCAGGGCCAGGCACACCGAGGCCCTGCCGTCCTGGGTGGGGACCAGCGCCAGGCGGGCGTCGTGCTCCACGCCGGGCCGGAAGAACCCGGCGGGCCACACCGGCGCGGGCACCGTGGTGATCTGCACCCCGGCCTGCCCGCGACCGAGCCGCCGCAACAGACCGGCCACGGCCCGGTGGGCGCCCTCGTCCGGCGGTGCGAGCGCGGTGCGGTCCCGGGAGGTGGCGCGGTACAGCTCGTCGTCCGGGCCGAGCACGAAGACGGCGGCGGGAGTGCCGGTGAGCCGTGCGGTGCCGTGGGCGGCGGCGTCGGCGAGCTCCTGCGGGGAGCGCGCCGCCTGGACGGTGGCGATCGTCTCCGACAGCAGCGTCAGCCGCCGGGCCACCGCCTGGTCGTCGGCGCGCAGCCGCGCGGCGCGCACCGCGGCCCGCACCACCGCGTCGATCTCCTCGGGCTCGGCGGGCAGCGCCAGATACGCCTCGCCGCCCGCGTCGAGGCCTCGGCAGCGATCACCCGCGTCCACGGTGCCTGCCGAGAAGTGCACGACGGGCAGGCCGGCCAGGTGCGGCCGGGCCTTGAGCCGGCGGCACAGTTCGAAGCCGCTCATGTCCAGCAGGTCCACGTCGACGAGGGCCACGTCGGGCAGGGTCCCCCTGCTCAGCCGTACGTCGAGTTCGGCGAGCGCCTCGCGCCCGGAGGCGGCCGGGACGACCTGGTGACCGGCGCGGCGCAGCAGGGCGCCCATGGCGTTCCGGCCGCCCGCCCCCTCGTTCACGACCAGCAGGGTCAGGTCGCTCCGCTTGCCATTGACGTCCATCTGTCCGCCCTTGGACACACCGGTGGAGCAGACCGGGGTTGTGGTCTGCCCCACCAAGGTAATGCCCTTGTCCCTTATCAGGAGGTCCGGGAAAAAACCGCCACGGTCCGCCCCGGTACGGCGAAGGTGCCCGATTCCCTGTCGTAAGAGGCGGACTTGACGACCGGGTCCGCCCCGTTGAGCTGCACCGGATGCAGCGCGTACGCCGTCCCGGTCAGGGCCTCGATCCGCTGCTGCCGCGTCTTCGGCGTCGCGTTGAAGACGACGACAAGGTCACCGAGCTTCATGGTGATCACGCCGGGCGTCTCGTCCTTCCCGGAGAGCGGGAAGGAGAGCCTCGCCCGCACCTGGCCGGCCGTGTCGAGGGAGAAGATCTTCTCCGTCGTACGGATCTTCAACAGGTCCCGATAGGCCGCCGACGCGCCCTCGATCTGCTCGCAGCCGACCTTCACCGTGCTCAACAAGGGCTGGGCGTACGGCCACTTGGCGGCGTTGTCGGCCGCCATCGGCAGCCCGCGTCCGAAGCCGTTGCCGTCGGCGCAGTTCCAGTGGACGGCGTTGAACCAGTCGCCGCTGTCGTAGGAGTTGCGGTCCAGGGACTTGGAGCGCAGCAGGTCGGTGCCGGCCTGGGAGAGGGACGGGCCCTGCGAGAGGGTGGCCGTGGCCATGGCGAGGACCTGCATACGAGCACGGTCGCTCGCGCTCGTCGTAGCCGGGAGTTTGTACGTCAGCGCGTCGAACAGCGTCTCGTTGTCGTGTGCGTCGACGTAGGCGAGGGCGTCGCCGGGCGCGTCCGCGTAGCCGGCGGGGGCGCCGTTGTAGTCGACCTCGGCGCCGGTGACCTCCTTGCCGTCGGTGTCCGTGAAGGTGAAGTCCTTGAGGTTGCCGGTCAGGCCCACCTTGATCAGATCCTGGTAGTGCAGCAGGCGGGCCTTCTGCTCGGCCGAAGTTCCGTTGCCGGTGGACGAGTTGGGGTCTGTGTACAGCCCGGACGCGAAGCCCTGGACGCCCGGGTCCGCGTCGAAGGGGCCGCCGCCGCGCACCGCGTCACGGGCCCGGTCGGAGAAGGTCGCGACACCGGTCCCGGCCATGTTCTTCTGCGTGGCCTGCACGAAGCGGGCGTCGTCCGCGACCTCGCCGAAGTTCCAGCCCTCGCCGTACAGGATGATCTTCTTGCCGTCGATGCCGTCCTTTTCGAGAGTCAGCGCGTCCAGGGCCTCGCGTATGGCGAGGATGTTGGCCTTCGGATGGTGGCCCATGAGGTCGAAGCGGAAGCCGTCGACCTTGTACTGCCTGGCCCAGGTGACGATCGAGTCGATGACCAGCTTGCCCATCATGGCGTTCTCGGTGGCGGTGTTGGCACAGCAGGTGCTGCTGGCGACCGAGCCGTCGGCGAGGAGCCGCTGGTAGTAGCCGGGCACGATCCGGTCGAGGACGGACGTGTCCGCCTGCCCGCTCGCGGCGGTGTGGTTGTAGACGACGTCCATGACGACCCTCAGGCCGTCCTCGTTCAGCGCCTTGACCATCTCGCGGAACTCGACGCTGCGGCCGGTGCCGTCGGGGTTCGTCGCGTACGAGCCCTCGGGGACCGTGTAGTGGTACGGGTCGTAGCCCCAGTTGTAGGCGTCCTTCGCGGCGACCGCCGAGACACACGCCTGCTGCCGGTCGGAGTCGGCCGGGTAGGAGGCCAGGTCGCAGTCGACGGCCGCCTGGTCGGACCTCTTCTCGGGGATGGTGGCGATGTCGAAGGCGGGCAGGAGGTGCACGTACGACGTGCCCGACTTCGCCAGCTCACGCAGGTGCTTGGAGCCGTCGCCGCCCTTGTCGGTGAAGGCGAGGTAGGTACCCCGGTCCTGCACGGGCACCGTCTTGTCCGCCACCGAGAAGTCCCGGATGTGCAGCTCCTGGATCTGGGCGTCCTTCAGGGGCACGGCCTTGGGCTTGGCCAGCGAGGACCATCCCTTGGGGGCAAGGGAGTCGTCGTCGAGGTCGACGACCAGGCTGCGCTCGGAGTCGGCGGTGAGAGCGACCGAGTAGGGGTCGGTGACCTTGTCGGTGACGACCTCGCGGACGCTGGGGGCCCAGACCGTCACGACGTACCGATAGGGCTTGTTCTTCCAGGACTTGGGGCCGGTGACGGACCAGACGCCGGTCGTGGCGTTCCGTTTCATGGCGACGGTGGTGCCGTCGAGGTCCAGCTTCACGGATTGCGCTGTGGGTGCCCAGACCGCCAGCGTGGGACGGCCGTTGTGGAAGGTCGGCCCGAGCTCCGCCTTCGTCGCCCCGGGATACAGATCGTCGAGTACGCCGGCGATCTGGACGCCCGTCGCCGCCAGTACAGCACCGTTCACGGCCCGCTGGGAGGCGACGATCTGGCCGGTGAGGGCCTCGCGCACGCGGTCGCGGTCGCGCGGGTCGACGGACCAGGCGGTGTAGTCCTTGAGGTGGGGGAACGTCGCCTTCTGGGCGTCGGTGAGGGCGGTCCTGGAGAGGCGGAGCCACTTGGCTTCCCCGGTCAGCGTGCCCTGGTCGACGGAGATCGAGCCGTCGCGCGAGTACAGCAGCTGGGTGGAGACGGCCGCCTCGGAGCCGTTCCAGGCGACCGTGTTCCGGTCGATCCAGATCGCCTTGGAGGTGGTCAGGTCGAGCGCGGCGGCGGAGCCGGCCGGCTGCGGGAGCAGGTACTTCTCCTGGCCGCTCACCAGCCACACCTCGTGACCGTTCGCCGCCGTGAGGTCGAGCGACTGGTCGGTGGGCAGGTCCTTCTCGTCGCCCTTGTGGATGATGTAGCTGAGGCTGCCCGCACCGTCGGTGAGCGGTACCTCGAAGACCGCGCCATAGGTATCAGTCTTCACCGGCTTCAGCGGGTTCGACCACTCGGTGGGGTTCGCGGCGCCCGTCCAGACGTGCAGGCCCCAGCCGTCGTAGTCGCCGTCGGCGCGGTGGTAGTGGACGACGGCCTTGGTCGTGTCCTGGGCGGGGTAGTCCGGCCGCTGCGTCTGTACGGCTTCCCTGCCCTGCTCGACCCAGACCTCGCCCGTCCGGGTGAGGTCGATCGTGCGGTCGGCGGCGACGTCCTTGTTCCCCTGCTTGTCGACGATGAGGAAGCCGAGGTTCGAGGCGCCGGGCTTCAGCTTGACGTAGGCGAAGGCGCCGTAGGCGTCCCGGCCGATGAACGGGTGGCTGTCGCCCTCGGCGTACAGGCCCCAGTCGGCGTAGTCGCCGTCGGTGCGCTTGTAGTGGACGATCGCGTAGTCGCGGGAGGCGGCGGTCGGGGGCTGCTCGGTGGGCGGGGTGCCGGTGCGGCTCTCGGCGGTGGCGCTCGCGGTGCGCCCGGCCGAGTCGACGACAACCGCCTTGTAGCGCAAGGCGGTTCCGGGCGGTACGGCCTTGTCGATGCTCTGCGTGACCTGGTACGGGGCGTGGTCGGCGGAGCCGAGCGTCCGCCACGTGCCGTTGCCGGTCTGGGCGGCGAAGACGACGCGGTTGAGCTGACCGCCGTCGACGTCGGCGCTCAGTTCTACGGTGCCGGTGGCGCCGGTGGCCGGGGCCTTGAGGGTGATGGCCGGCCTGGTGGCGGGCGGGGCGAGCCGGCCGGCCGCCTTCAGGACGACGGCCGAGCCCGGCGGGACGGTGACGGTGATCTTCTTGTCGGCGTCGGAGGTCGGCTGCGCGGAAGTCCCGTAGATCCCCGTGTACGCCATGCCCGCCGAACCGGTCGCGAAGGACGCCGTCTTCGCCTCGTCCGCGTTGTTGAGGGCGACGACGTACTCGGTCCTGTCACCCCCCGTGCGGCTGAACGCGTAGACGCCGGCGCCGTCGGCCGCGTACCGCTCGCTCTGGACTCCGTCCGTCAGGGGCGGGTGGGCCTTGCGGAGCTTGGCGAGTTCGGAGATCTGCCGGTACAGCGGTGCCCTCGGGTCGTACGCGTCGCTCGCGTGCGTGCGGTCGGTGCCGATCTCGTCGTCGTCGAGATAGTCGGCGGTGCGCGAGGCGAACATCGTCTGGCGGGCGTCCTTGTCACCGCCGGAGCCGGTGAAGCCCTGCTCGTCGCCGTAGTAGACGACGGGGTTGCCGCGGCTGAGGAACATCAGCTCGTTGGCGAGCCGGTCCTTCTTGAGCAGTTCGGCATCCGTCGCCTCCGGGTTGTCCTGGTTCAGGAAGTACCCGATGCGGCCCATGTCGTGGTTGCCGAGGAAGGTGACCTGCTCGTACGCGTTGGCCTTGTCGGTCGTGTACTTGTAGTCGTCACCGAAGACGGACGCGAGCTTCCGCGCGCTGCCGCCCTGGGAGGCGTACTGCCGGGCCGCCTCCTGGAACGGGAAGTCGAGCGTGGCGTCGAGGCGGCCCTGGGTGACGTACGGCGACGTGATCGCCGTGTCCGCGGAGTAGACCTCGCCGAACATGAAGAAGTCGTCGCGTCCCCGCTTGGCCGCGTAGGCGTCCAGCGCCGTGGCCCACTGGGTCCAGAACTCCATGTCGACGTGCTTCACGGTGTCGATCCGGAAGCCGTCGATGTCGAAGTCCCTGACCCAGCGCTGGTAGATCTTCTCCATGCCGTTGACGACCTCGGGACGCTCGGTCCACAGGTCGTCCAGGCCGGAGAAGTCGCCGTACGTGGTCGACTCACCGGCGTAGGTCGAGTCGCCGCGGTTGTGGTACATCGTCGGGTCGTTGAGCCAGGACGGGACCTTGGTGTTCCGTGTGACCTTCGGCGTGCGCGGGAAGGAGTCGGCGTCCACGGCCGGGAACTCGGAAGTCCCCGCGTGATCCGCGTCGTCGAAGGGCTCGCCGTCCTTCGTCAGGTACGGGAAGGCGCCCTTGGAGAGGTAGCCGTAGGACTTCTCCTCGTAGTCGACGACATCGGCGGTGTGGTTGGTGATGACGTCGAAGAAGACCTTCATGCCCTTGGCGTGCGCCTTGGAGATGAGGGTCTCCAGGTCCTTGTTGGTGCCGAAGTGCGGGTCGACCTGGGTGAAGTCGTTGATCCAGTAGCCGTGGTAGCCGGCGGACGCGTTCGCGCCCTCGCCCTGCACGGGCTGGTTCTTGAAGATCGGCGCCATCCAGAGGGCGGTGGTGCCGAGGCCCTTGATGTAGTCGAGCTTCTGCGTCAGGCCCTTGAGGTCGCCGCCCTGGTAGAAGCCCTTGTCGGTGGGGTCGTAGCCGGTGGTGAGGCGGGTGCCGGCGAGGCCGCCCCGGTCATTGGACGAGTCGCCGCCCGCGAAACGGTCCGGCATCACGAAGTAGAACTGCTCGCGGGTGGCGTCGTGCCGGGCGGGCTCGGCGGCGAGCCTGGCATCGGACGGCGGTGGGGGCGGGGTGTCGGCCCGGGCCGCCAGCGGCTGGACGAGCGCTGCGGCCAGCGCGGTCACGGTGACCGCCGCTACCCGTCCGGCGTGGGCGGCATGGGAGGTACGGGCGCTACGGGCGGTACGGGCGGTACGGCGCCCTGAGGGCACCGGCCATCTCGGTATCACTGACGTGGACTCCTTCAGCAGTCGGAGTTGCCGGCGTAGATCGCGAGGGCGGTGTTGGACCCCAGGGCGGCGGTGAACTGGCCGCTCGAGTTCACCGTCACCGTCGTGTTGCTCTGCACGTCGCAGTAGGTCCCCGCGGGCAGTGAGGTCTGGTACGTGCGGCTCAGCGAGCCCGACTCGTGGTTGATGGCCACGAACCCCTTGCTCCCCCGCCCGAACGCGATCGCGTCGCCCCCGTTGTCCCACCAGTTCGTCACCGACTCACCGCGCGTGGTGTTGCGGAAGGCGACCATCGACCTGATCTCCGGCCAGGCGTGCTGGCACTTCCAGCCGTCCTGCCAGCAGGCGCCGACCGAGCCGCCGCCCGGCGGACCCGCGTCCGGGTCGGAGAACTCGTAGCCGGAGTTGATGTCCGGGGCGCCGTACGGGTACGCGAGCATGAAGACGTTGGCCAGCGTGTAGTTCGCGCCGTCCTTGTAGTTCAGGGTGCTGCCATTGCGCTCGGTGTCGTGGTTGTCGACGAAGACACCGGCGACGGAGCTGTTCAGGTAGCCCCAGCCCTCGCCGTGGTTCTTCAGGTAGGCGAGGTTCTCGTTGTTGAAGACCCGCTTGAGGTCGTACGCGTAACGGAACTCCTGGACGTCGCCGTTGCCCGTGTACTCGGTCGGCTGGACGGCCTCGCCCGCGCCGTAGATGACCTCCTGCTTCCAGTACACCGACGAACTGCTCAGCCGCGACTTGATGTCGGCGAGATCGGCCGCCGGGATGTGCTTGGCCGCGTCGATGCGGAAGCCGTCGACGCCGTGGCCGAGGAGGGTGTTCATGTATCCGGCGATCGCCGAGCGGACGTACTCCTCGCCCGTGTCCAGGTCGGCGAGGCCGACGAGTTCGCAGTTCTGGACGTTGGCGCGGTTGGTGTAGTCGGTGATCCTCGACGTGCAGTCGTCGAAGTCGTAGG
This sequence comes from Streptomyces sp. NPDC050619, assembly GCF_040654815.1. Lineage (NCBI taxonomy): Bacteria > Bacillati > Actinomycetota > Actinomycetes > Kitasatosporales > Streptomycetaceae > Streptomyces > Streptomyces sp. NPDC050619. Next base: position 82,370 of record NZ_JBFAIR010000006.1, read on the forward strand.
ACGAGTACAGGCCCGGGTAGCCGTACTTCGTGTACGCCGAGCCGCCGGTGCCGGTGCCGCTGCCCGCCGACATGTGGTTGACGACCGTGTCGACGACGACCTTCACGCCCGCCGCGTGGCAGGTGTTCACCATGTTCCGGAAGGCGGTGGCGTCGCCGAGCCGCCCGGCGATCCGGTAGCTGACCGGCTGGTACGACGTCCACCACTGCGCGCCCTGTATGTGCTCGGCGGGCGGGGAGACCTGGACGTAGCCGTACCCGGCGGGGCCGAGGGTGGTGGTGCACTCCTTGGCGACCGAGGCGAAGTTCCACTCGAAGAGGACGGCGGTGACGTCCTTGGTGCCGGGCGGGGAGGCGGAGGCGGTGGTGGCGGGGGCCATGACGGCTGCCGCGGCGGCGAGCGCGAGAGCGCCCGACAGGGATCTGCTACCGGCCATGTGGGGTTCCTTCGTCGTTGAAGGTTCGGATGGCTAAAGTTCGGATGGCTAGGGCCCGCCGCCTGAAGGGCAGCGGGCCCGTGGGACGTTGCTGCAAGGACTTGCAGAGCGGCCGTCAGGCCGTGGTCCACCACACCGTCGTGTCCGCCGGCACCTTCGCCTCGCCGTCCGTCTCGGCCACCTCGCCGCTGGCGAGCAGCAGACGGCCGTACGCCGGCGTCGTCACCGATTCGTCGCCGGTGTTCGCGACGCACACGAACTCGCCGCGCCGGAAGGCGAGGACGCCCTCGGGTGCCTTCAGCCACTCCACCGCGTTGCCCGCGCCCAGGTCGGGCTGTTCGCGGCGGACGGCGAGGGCCGTGCGGTACAGCTCCAGGGTGGAGTCGGGGTCGCCGGTCTGGGCCTCGATGCTCAGCTCACCCCAGCCCTTCGGCTGCGGCAGCCAGCTGCCCGAGCCGCCGAAGCCGTACGAGGATCCCGTGCGCGTCCAGGGGATCGGCACCCGGCAGCCGTCGCGGAAGCCGTCCTGGCCGGCGCCCCGGAAGTAGGCCGGGTCCTGGCGCACCTCGTCCGGCAGGTCGACGACGTCCGGCAGGCCGAGCTCCTCGCCCTGGTAGACGTACGCCGATCCGGGCAGTGCCAGCATGAGGAGGGTGGCGGCGCGGGCGCGGCGCAGGCCCAGCTCACGGTCTCCGGCCAGGCGGATCTGGGTGCCGAGGCCGGGCGGGTTGGCGAAGCGGGTGGCGTGGCGGGTGACGTCGTGGTTCGACAGCACCCAGGTGGCGGGGGCACCCACCGGGCGCATCGCGTCCAGCGTGCGGTCGATGATCTCCCGCAGCTCGTCCGCATCCCAACTCGTGGCCAGGTACTGGAAGTTGAAGGCCTGGTGGAGTTCGTCGGGGCGCACGTAGTTGGCGGTGCGCTCGATGGTCGGGGTCCATGCCTCGGCGACGAAAATTCGCTCGCCGGCGTACTCGTCCAGAACGCGCCGCCACTGGCGGTAGATGGCGTGCACGCCGTCCTGGTCGAAGAACGGCATGACATCGTTGCCCAGCAGCTTGACCTGCTCGTGGGATCCGAGGTCCGGGAGGCCGTCCGCCTTCACCAGGCCGTGTGCCACGTCGATGCGGAAGCCGTCGACGCCCATGTCGAGCCAGAAGCGGAGGATGGAGCGGAACTCGTCGCCGACGGCCGGGTGTTCCCAGTTGAAGTCGGGCTGCTGGGGGGCGAAGAGGTGGAGGTACCACTCGCCGTCCGGCACCCTCGTCCAGGCGGGGCCGCCGAAGATCGACTCCCAGTCGTTGGGCGGGAGTTCGCCGGTCTTCCCCTTGCCGGGGCGGAAGTGGTAGCGCTCGCGCAGCGGGGAGCCGGGGCCCTCCGCGACCGCCCGCTTGAACCACTCGTGCTGGTCGGAGGAGTGGTTCGGGACCAGGTCGACGATGATCCTCAGGCCCAGTTCATGGGCGTCGCGGATGAGCGCGTCGGCGTCCAGGAGGTTGCCGAACATGGGGTCCACGGCCCGGTAGTCGGCGACGTCGTAGCCGGCGTCGGCCTGTGGCGAGGCGTAGAAGGGGCTGAGCCATACGGCGTCCACGCCGAGGTCGCGCAGATACGGCAGTCGGGTACGGATGCCCTCCAGGTCGCCCATGCCGTCGCCGTTGCTGTCGGCGAAGCTGCGCGGATAGACCTGGTAGATCACCGCGTCCCGCCACCAGTCGCGGCGCTTGACGACGGTGGCGACGGCAGTGGTTTCGGCCGGTTCGGCGGAGTGCTGCTGGGTCATGGCGTCCTTGGTGCGTAACAGGTGCGGGTGCGGGTTCGAGTTCGGGATCGGGTTCGGGTCACGGGTTCTGTTGGACGGCAGATCGGGATGCACTACCGAATTGTGGCGCGCGCAGGTTTTCCGCGGTTTACGGAACTCTCGGTGTGTGTCGGGTCACTGCTGTGAGGCCTACCCCTTCGTGCCGCCCGCGGTGAGGCCGGTCACCAGGTTCTTCTGCACGAAGTAGAAGAACGCGGAGACGGGTATCGCGATCAGCACCGCGGTGGCGGCCATCAGGTTGCGCTGCGCATCGTGCTCGCTGACGAAGGTCTGCAGCCCGACGGCGAAGGTGTACTTCGTGTCGGACAGCATGAACGTCGACGCGAACGCGACCTCACCGAAGGCCGTGAGGAAGCTGTAGAAGGCGGCGACCGCCAGGCCCGGCTTGGCGAGCGGCAGGATCAGTCGCGCGAACGTGCCGAAGGGGTTCAGCCCGTCGACGCGTCCCGCCTCGTCGATCTCGAACGGGATGGTGTCGAAGTAACCCTTCATCAGCCAGGCGCAGTACGGGACGACGGTCGTGCAGTACACGAGGATGAGACCGAGATAGGTGTCGATGAGCTGGAGGTCCGACAGGATCTGGTACATCGGCACCATGAGTACGGTTACCGGGAACATCTGGGTGACCAGGAGCACCCACATGAACTTCCGGTATCCCGGGAAGCGCATGCGCGAGACCGCGTAGCCGGTGGTGGCGGCGATGGTCACGCCGATGAGCGCAGTGCCGAGCGTGACGACCATCGAACTGAGCAGCCAGTCGGTGAAGTTCGTCTTCCGCAGGACGTAGGTGTAGTTGTCGAGCGTCATCTTGCCCCAGATGCCTCCGGGGTGCAGGTAGTCGTCCTTGTCCGGGCCGAGGGACAGATAGACCAGCCAGGCGACGGGGAAGAGCGCGATCAGGCTCGCGGCGATCAGGATGCCGTGCGAGACGAGCCGGCCGGCGGGGGTGCTCTCGCCGCGCCTGCGGACCCGGCCCGGCCCGGTGGCCGAGGAGCCCGGCCCGGTCGCCGCGGCGGAGGTCTCGACAGTGGTCGTACTCATGGAGGACTCCTGCCTCAGATCGCGAGCTGCTGGTCGTTGCGGTTGAGCCAGCGGCGGTAGAAGGAGGTGAAGACGATCAGGATGGCCAGCAGCAGGATGCCGTACGCGGCCGACTGCGCGAAGTCACGCGGCTGCTGTCCGAAGCCGAGGTGGTACGCCCAGGTGACAAGGATCTGGGCGTCCGGGGCGGTGTCGCCGAACAGCAGGAAGATGATCGCGAACTGGTTGAAGGTCCAGATGATGCCGAGGAGGACGACGGTGGAGCTGACGGACCTCAGGCCGGGGAGAGTGACGTACCGGAAGCGCTGCCAGGCGGTGGCGCCGTCCATCTCGGCGGCCTCGTACAGCGAGGTGTCGATGGACTGGAGGCCGCCGAGCAGCGACAGCATCATGAAGGGCACGCCGCACCAGGTGTTGACCATGATCGCGGCGAACCGCTGCCAGAAGGTGTCCTCCAGCCACAGCGGCGACGGCAGGTGCAGCGCGTCGAGCGCGGAGTTGATGATGCCGCCGTCCGCGAGCATGAAGCGCCAGCCGAAGACGGTGACGAAGGTCGGCACCGCCCACGGCAGGATCAGGATCAGCCGGTAGAGGGTCCGGCCGCGCAGTTTCTGGTTGAGCAGGAGGGCGAGGCCGAGACCGATCGTGTAGTGCAGGGTGACGCAGAGCGCGGTCCAGACGATCGTCCAGATGAAGTGCGACCAGAAGCGGTCGTAGGCCGTGTCGCCCCACAGGATGTCGGCGTAGTTGTCGAAGCCGATGAACTTGTAGGTGGCGTCGATGTGGTTGACGCCGATGGTGCGGGCGGTGTTGAGGCTGTTGGCGTCGGTGAGCGTGAGGTAGAGGCCGTACGCCAGGGGGTAGAGCACGAGGACCCCGAGGACGACCACCACCGGGGCGATCATCGCGTACGCGTACCAGTACTTGTGGAATCCCCACGTGAGGCGCCGGGCCGGCCCGGGTTTCGGCGCGCGGTCATCGCGGCGCTTGCCGGTCGCGCGGTCGATGGCGACTGTCATTGGTTCGACACCTTCTCCGACGTCTTTCCCGGTTCGCGGGGGATCCGGCGGCCACTCAGGGTCACTTGCTGAAGTCCGGGACCAGCTTGGCGATGTCGGTCTTGGCCTTGCCCAGGCCCTCGTCCAGGGACTCCTTGCCGGCGGCGATCTGCGGCAGCTCGGCGTCCAGCGGGGTCCACAGGGAGCTGTACTCGGGCAGGGCCGGGCGCGGCTGTGCGGCGGGCAGGACGCTCTGGAAGCCGGCGATGCCCGGGTCTGCCTTGACCTCGGCGGTGTAGGCGTCGTCGCGGGTCGGCAGCGTGGAGTTCTTCAGGGCGATGGTCTCCTGGGACTTCGCCGAGGTCATGAAGTCGACGAACTTCAGCGCGGCCTTCTGGTGGGCCGAGTCCGAGCCGGCGTACACCGACAGGTTGTGGCCGCCGGTCGGGGCGCCCGCCTTGCCGGTGGAGCCGGCCGGGACGGTGGCGATGCCGAGGTTGTTCTCGTCCTTGAAGGCCGAGCCCTTGTAGAAGTTCGTGATCTCCCACGGGCCCTGGAGGATCGCGGCGACCTTGCCGCTGACGAAGGCCTCCTGGATGTGGGCGTAGGCGTCGGCGGTGGTGTCGGCCTTGTGCAGGCCCTTGCCGTCGAACAGGCCCAGCCAGGTCTCGTAGCCCTTCTTGGCGGGCGCCGAGTCGACGGTGATCTTCTTGGCCGTGGCGTCGACGGTGTCGGTGCCCTCGCCGTAGAGGAAGGTCTGCGCGTAGTAGCCCGCGGTGGAGCCCCAGTAGCCGTCGACGCCGGTCTTGTCCTTGATCGTGGCGGCGGCCTTCTTCAGGTCGTCCCAGGTCTTCGGGGCCTCGACGCCGGCCTTCGCGAAGAGGTCCTTGTTGTAGACCAGCGCGAGGGTGTCGGTGACCAGCGGCACGCCGTACGTCTTGCCCTCGTACTTGGCCTGCTCGATCAGGCTGGGCTGGAACGCGCTCTCGTCGGTGAGGGCCTCGGTGCCGTCCAGCGGCAGGAAGAAGCCCTTCTTGGCGAAGGCGGGGGTCCAGCCGACCTCCGAGCGCAGGACGTCCGGGGCGCCCTTGGAGCCGGCGGCGGTGTCGAACTTGTTCTGGGCCTGGTCGAAGGGCACGTTGACGTAGTCGACCTTGATGTCCTTGTGGGCGGCCTCGAAGTCCTTGACCAAGGCCTGGTACGTCGGTGCCTCATTGGTGGCGTTGGAGGTGTCCCACCAGGTGATGGTGACCGGACCGTCGGCACTGTCGCCGCTGTCGCTTCCGCCGCAGGCCGTCGCCGCGAGGGCGAGGGACGCCACCAGCGCGGTGGCCGCTATGCCACGCCGCATGAGTTCTCCTTGAGGGTGAAAGCCCGTGTGCTCACAGGCCAGCCGGGCGACGTGAACGTAACAGCGATGTCAGCGTCTCGAAAGTGCTTGCAGCAAAAAAGTGCAAGTGATCTTCGAAGTTATCCGGGCGTGACCCATCGGCGACCGGCGTGAGACGCTTATTTACGGTCGGCGAACGGTTGGGGCGGCATGTGCAAGACTCTGCAAGCTCTTGCCATCACGTTTCACGAGGGAGCGCTCCTGTGACCACACGGCTTGCCGACATCGCCGCTCAGGCGGGGGTGAGCGAAGCGACCGTCAGCCGGGTCCTCAACGGGAAGCCGGGCGTCGCCGCCACCACCCGCCAGACCGTGCTGGCCGCACTCGACGTGCTGGGCTACGAGCGCCCGGTGCGTCTGCGGCAGCGCAGCGCGGGTCTGGTGGGCCTGATCACTCCGGAGCTGGAGAACCCGATATTCCCGGCGCTGGCCCAGGTCATCGGCCAGGCGCTGACCAGGCAGGGCTATACACCCGTCCTCGCCACCCAGACCCCGGGCGGCTCCACGGAGGACGAGCTCACGGAGATGCTCGTCGACCGGGGCGTGGCGGGCATCATCTTCGTCTCCGGTCTGCACGCGGACACCTCCGCCGACATGCAGCGCTACGAGCAACTGCGCGCGCAGGGCGTGCCGTACGTGCTCGTGGACGGCTTCTCGCCGAAGGTGCAGGCGCCGTTCATCTCCCCCGACGACCGAGCCGCCATGACGCTGGCGGTCACGCATCTGGTGTCGCTGGGGCACACGCGGATCGGCCTGGCGCTGGGCCCCAAGCGGTTCGTGCCCGTGCAGCGCAAGATCGAGGGCTTCGTGCGCACCATGCAGGACCTGCTGGGCCTGAGCACGGACACCGTCGAGACCGAATTCGTCCAGCACTCCCTCTACACCCTGGAGGGCGGCCAGGCCGCCGCCGCCGCGCTCATCGAGCGTGGCTGCACGGCGGTGGTGTGCGCCAGCGACATGATGGCGCTGGGCGCGATACGGGCGGCCCGGCAGCGGGGCCTGGAGGTCCCGACGGACATCTCGGTCGTGGGCTTCGACGACTCCCCGCTGATCGCCTTCACCGACCCGCCCCTGACCACGATCCGCAAGCCGGTCCCGGCGATGGGACAGGCAGCGGTCCGCACGCTCCTGGAGGAGATCGGCGGGACGCCCGCGCCGCACAGCGAGTTCGTGTTCATGCCGGAACTCGTGGTGCGCGGTTCGACCGCCTCGGCCCCTGGGGAACGAGCGCGACACTGAGGCGCCGACCTCGTCCTCAGGGCGGAGGACTTTTGGTGACCGCAGTTCGCTGGTAGTAGGTTCGAAGGGTCTTGCGGGCGTAGAACGTGCAGCCCGGACAGGACCGGGGGATGATCGGTGGTCAAGGGCTTTTCTGGCAGACTCTGTGCCTATGGGTGAGACGACCGTGACGACACAGGATGGCCGCACAGCGGCCGTTCCGGAGCCCGTTGCGGCCGAAACGGACCAGGGTTTTCTGCGCCGCTTGCGCGCCCCGCGCCGGCCCCGCCTCTGGTTCGAGATCCTGCTGATTGCCGTGAGTTACTGGACGTACTCGCTGATCCGCAACGCGGTGCCGGAGCAGCGGTCCGAGGCGCTGCGCAACGCCGACTGGATCTGGCGGATGGAGCACCACCTCGGCATCGCCGTCGAGGAGTCGGTCAACCACGGCGTCAACTCGGTGACTTGGCTCATCGTCGGCATGAACTACTACTATGCGACGCTGCACTTCGTGGTGACGCTCGGTGTCCTGGTGTGGCTCTTCCGTAGCCATCCCGGCCGTTACGCCGCGACCCGCCTGGTGCTCTTCGCGACCACCGGGGTCGCCCTGGTCGGCTACTACCTGTATCCGCTTGCCCCGCCCCGCCTGATGAACGGCGGCGACTTCGTCGACACCGTCATGGTCCACCAGACGTGGGGCTCGATGGCCTCCGGCGACCTGAAGAGCATGTCGAACCAGTACGCCGCGATGCCGTCGATGCACATCGGCTGGTCCCTGTGGTGCGGTCTGACGATCTTCGCCCTGGCGTCGGTGCCGTGGGTGCGGGTGCTCGGCCTGCTCTACCCGACGGCCACGCTGGTGGTGATCGTCGCCACGGCCAACCACTTCTGGCTGGACGCGGTCGGCGGCATCATGTGCCTCACCTTCGGCTTCGCGGTGGCATGGGTCTGGTACCGGGTACTGCCGTACGCGCTGCCTCGGCTGGTGCCGGTGAAACCCGGGCGGGAGACGGGCGAGACCTTGCTGCCGGCGAAGGTGTAGGGCGGTCGCTTCCGGTCGCCTCGGAGCTACCCCCCGTAGACCTCGGAGCTACCCCGCGTAGAACAGCTCGTCCACCACACTCCGTGCCCGTCGCCCCGTACGCCGGTAGTCGTCCAGCATGTCGCCGACGTGCCCGGGGCCGTACCCCAGGTACCGGCCCACGGCGCCCAGCTCACGCGCCTCCGACGGGAACGTGTCCCCGGCCCGCCCGCGCACGAGCATCACCGCGTTGCGCACCCGCGTCGCCAGCACCCACGCCTCGTCGAGGGTGGCGACCTCCTCCGGCGGGATGAGCCCGGCCGCGCCGGCGGCGGCGAGGGCGGCCCGGGTGCGGGTCGTGCGCAGGCCCGCCACCTCGGCCCCGTGCCGCATCTGGAGCAACTGCACCGTCCACTCGACGTCGGACAGCCCGCCGGGCCCGAGCTTGGTGTGCAGCTTGGGATCGGCGCCGCGCGGCATCCGCTCGGACTCCATCCGCGCCTTCAGCCGCCGGATGTCGCGTACGGCGTCGTCGCCGAGCCCCGCCGCCGGGTACCGCAGCGGATCGACGAGCTCGACGAACCGGCGCCCCAGCTCCTCGTCCCCGGCGACGGGTTCGGCCCGCAGCAGGGCCTGTGCCTCCCAGACCAGGGACCAACGGCGGTAGTAGGCCTCGTACGAGTTCAGCGTCCGTACCAGCGGCCCGGACTTGCCCTCCGGCCGCAGGCCGGCGTCGATGAGCAGCGGCGGGTCGGAGCTGGAGATCTGGAGCAGGCGGCGCATCTCGGAGACGACCTTGTTGGCCGCCTCGGAGGCCTCGCGTTCGCTCACGCCGTCGCGCGGCTCGTGCACGAACAGGACGTCCGCGTCGGAGCCGTAGCCCAGTTCGTGGCCGCCGAAGCGGCCCATGCCGATGACCGCGAACCGGGTGGGCAGGCTCTCCCCCCAGCCGTCCCGCACCACCGCGCGCAGCGTGCCCGCGAGCGTGGCCGCCGTCAGGTCCGACACCGCCGCGCCGACCCGGTCCACGAGCGCGCCCTGGTCGGCCTCGACCGGCTGCGCCTCGGTGCCGTAGGAGCCGACGATGTCCGCGGCGGCCGTACGGAACAGTTCGCGGCGGCGGACTCCGCGGGCCGCCGTGACCGCCTGCGCCGCGCCGGGCGCGCGGCCGACGGCGGCGAGGATCTCCTGCTCCAGGTGGGGCCGTCCGCGCGGGGTGAGGCCGCCGGCGTCGCCGTCACCGAGCAGCGCCACCGCCTCGGGCGCGCGCATCAGCAGGTCGGGGGCGAGCCGGCCGGCGGACAGCACGCGGGCGAGGTTCTCGGCGGCGGCACCCTCGTCCCGCAGCAGCCGCAGGTACCAGGGTGTCCTGCCGAGCGCGTCCGACACCTTGCGGAAGTTGAGCAGGCCCGCGTCCGGGTCGGCCGAGTCGGCGAACCAGCCGAGCAGCACCGGCAGCAGCGTGCGCTGGATCGCGGCCTTGCGGCTCACCCCGGACGCCAGCGCCTCCAGGTGCCGCAGCGCCGCCGCCGGATCCGCGTACCCGAGCGCGACCAGCCGCTCCCGTGCCGCCTCGGGGCTCAACCGGGTCTCGCCGGAAGCGAGTTGGGCGACCGCGTCGAGCAGCGGGCGGTAGAAGATCTTCTCGTGCAGCCGTCGTACGACGCCGGTGTGCCGTTTCCACTCGCGGGTCAGCTCGGCCACCGGGTCGGCGCGCAGGCCCAGGGAGCGGCCCAGGCGCCGCAGGTCGGCCGCTTCCACGGGGACGAGGTGGGTGCGGCGCAGCCGGAAGAGCTGGATGCGGTGCTCCATGGAACGCAGGAAGCGGTAGGCGTCGTCGAGCTGGACGGCGTCGGCGCGGCCGACATAGCCGCCGGCGACGAGTGCCTGAAGGGCGTCCAGCGTCGTGCCGCTGCGGAGCGAGGCGTCGGCCCGTCCGTGCACCAGCTGAAGCAGTTGTACGGCGAACTCGACGTCCCGCAGTCCGCCCGGGCCGAGCTTCAGTTCGCGGTCGACCTCGGTGACGGGGATGTTCTCGACGACCCGGCGGCGCATCTTCTGCACGTCGGCGACGAAGTTCTCGCGCTCGGCGGCCTTCCAGACGAGGGGTTCCACGGCGGCGACGTACTCCGCGCCGAGTTCGGGGTCGCCGGCCACCGGGCGCGCCTTGAGGAGGGCCTGGAACTCCCAGGTCTTGGCCCAGCGCTGGTAGTAGGCGAGGTGGCTGGCGAGCGTGCGCACCAGCGGACCGTTTCTGCCCTCGGGGCGCAGATTGGCGTCGACGGGCCAGATGGAGCCCTCGACGGTGGTCTCGGAGCAGATGCGCATCAGATGCGAGGCGAGCTTGGTGGCCGACCGCAGCGCCTTGCCCTCGTCGGCGCCGTCGGCGGCCTCGCCGACGAAGATGACGTCGACGTCGGAGACGTAGTTCAGCTCGTGGCCGCCGCACTTGCCCATCGCGATGACCGCGAGCCGGCACAGCGCCGCGTCGCCCGGTGCGGCGGTGCGGGCTATGGCGAGCGCGGCGCGCAGGGTGGCGGTGGCGAGGTCGGCGAGCTCGGCGGCGGTCTCGGCGAGGTCGGTGGTGCCGCACACGTCACGGGCGGCGATGGACAGCAGGCAGCGCCGGTAGGCGACCCGCAGCAGGACCGGGTCGGTCGCCTCGGCGAGGCCGCGCTCGAACTCCTCCACCCCGGGGTGGAGGTCTCGCGGCTCGTACATGACGAGCGCGTGCCAGTCGCCGGGGTGCCGGGCCAGGTGGTCGGCGAGCGCGGCGGAGGCACCGAGCACACCGAGCAGCCGGTCGCGCAGCGGCTTGGCCGCTATCACCGTGTCGAGCAGTTCACGCCGGGCGGTGGGGTCGGGCTGGGCCTCCAGCAGCCGGACGAGACCGTGCAGCGCGAGGTCCGGGTCGGCGGTCGCGCCGAGCGCCTCCAGCAGCACCGGGTCGTCGCGCACGCCGGACAGCTCGGCACCGTCCAGGAGGCGCTCGGCGGCCGACGGATCGGTGAAGCCGTGCCGCAGCAGCCGCGTGAAGGTACTGCTTCTGCGCCCCGGCGCCGTCATACCAGGCCTCCCGTCCGATCAAGGTCGTACCTCGCCCGAGCCTAACCGGAGTGCTGGTGAGAAGCGCCGGGGCGGGCGGCGATGAGTTCCCGGGGCGGGACGGGTCTGTACTGGGGAGGCCGGGTAAGGGCCGGAGTGAGACATGTCTGGAGGCCGCTGATGACAGACAGGGAAATGGACATTGACCGGGAAACGGCCAGGGAAACGGACAAGGAAACGGCCGGGAAAACGGACAACGCGACCGAGAAGGCACCCGAGACCCACCTCGACGCGCGCTACAGCGACGAGTCGGCCACCGCGATCCCCTGGGCGGACGCCGAGGCGCTGCTCGCCGCGGCGGAGCTGTTCTGGATCTCGACGGTACGGCCGGACGGGCGACCGCATGTGACCCCGCTGCCCGCGGTCTGGGCGCACGGCGCGCTGCACTTCTGCACCGGCCCCGAGGAGCGCAAGGCGAAGAACCTCGCGCACAACCCGCACGTCGTACTGACGACCGGCACGAACATCTGGGACAAGGGCTACGACCTCGTGGTCGAGGGCGAGGCGGTGCGGGTGTCCGACGACGCCAGGCTGCGCGAGCTGGCCGCGGCGTGGGAGAGGAAGTACGGCGATTTCTGGCATTTCTCCGTACAGGACGGATATTTCGTGCATGGTCCGGGACATGCCGCTGTCTTCGCGGTGGCGCCGGGCACGGTTTTCGGCTTCGGTAAGGGGGAGCCGTTCAGCCAGACCCGGTGGCGGTTCTGATTCTGACGTCGACGAGGGAGTCACGCCATGAACATGAGCCTCGAAGTGGTCCTGCTGCCGGTATCCGACGTGGACCGGGCCAAGGAGTTCTACCAGGACAAGGTCGGCTTCCACGTGGACCTGGACAGCGAGGTCATGCCGGGGGTGCGGATCGTGCAGCTGACCCCGCCCGGCTCCGGCTGTTCCATCGCCCTGGTGGACGGGCTGGAGGTCCCGACGGGGACACCGCGGCCGGGGACGTACCACGGACTCCAGCTGTGCGTCACGGACGCCAAGGCGGCCTACGACGAGCTGACCGCGCGGGGGGTCGACGTCAGCGAGCCCCAGCAGTTCGCCCCGCAGGACGGCGCGACCTTCATGTACTTCAAGGACCCGGACGGCAACGGCTGGGCGATCCAGGAGTACCGGCGCCGGGCGACGGAGCCGCTGCATCAGGTGCTGGCGGCGCTGGCGGGGCAGGAGTCGTAGAGCGCGGACGGCACGGGAAAGCCGCGGCTCCTTGGTGCCGCGGCTGTCCCGTCCTCGTGTTCGCGTCGGCGATCGGAGGGCAGGTCAGTTGTGTCCTGGCGGGGCGTGGCCCGCGGGGTTCTGGTTCTCGCTCTCCTGGGTGAGCCCGCCGCCCGTGCAACTGGGCTGCTGGCCTCCAGGCTGGTTACCTCCGTTGTTGGTGCACTGGGTGTCGACCGGCTGGATCTTGGCGTCGGCTATACCCGCGCCGCCCAGGCCCAGCGCGAAGACGGCGGCACCGGCGCCGAGCGCCGTCGCGACCCGCCTCACCATCAGCCTGCTGGTCATTCCGCTCAGCCTCCCGTGGTCGTTTCGGCTGTGCGGCAGAGCGTTTCCGGACTGTCGCGTCTCCATTCCCACGCTTCTCGCCCGTATCGCATATGTCAACAACATATGCATTCCTGGCCAAAGTTACCTGAAGGTAGGCGATTGAAAACGAAACGGACCGGCGGCTCACTGCCGCCGGTCCGGACGTCCGCCGCTTACAGCACCGGCAGGTTCTTCCGCAGCTCGAACGCGGTGACCTCCGAGCGGTACTCCTCCCACTCCTGGCGCTTGTTGCGCAGGAAGAAGTCGAAGACGTGCTCGCCGAGTGTCTCGGCGACCAGGTCGCTGCGCTCCATGAGCGTCAAGGCCTCACCCAGGTTCTGGGGCAGCGGCTCGATGCCCATCGCGCGGCGCTCGGCGTCGGAGAGGGCCCAGACGTCGTCCTCGGCGCCCGGCGGAAGCTCGTAGCCCTCCTCGACGCCCTTGAGGCCGGCCGCCAGGAGCATCGCGTACGCCAGGTACGGGTTGGCGCCCGAGTCGATCGAGCGGACCTCGATGCGGGCCGAGCCGGTCTTGCCGGGCTTGTACATCGGGACGCGGACCAGGGCCGAGCGGTTGTTGTGGCCCCAGCAGATGTACGAGGGGGCCTCGCCGCCGGCGCCCGCCGTGCGCTCCGAGCCGCCCCAGATGCGCTTGTACGAGTTCACCCACTGGTTGGTGACCGCCGCGATCTCCGCCGCGTGCTTGAGCAGGCCCGCGATGAAGGAGCGGCCGACCTTGGAGAGCTGGTACTCCGCGCCCGACTCGTAGAAGGCGTTGCGGTCGCCCTCGAAGAGGGACAGGTGCGTGTGCATCCCGCTGCCGGGGTGCTCGGAGAACGGCTTCGGCATGAAGGTCGCCTGGACGCCCTGCTCCAGCGCCACCTGCTTCATGACCAGGCGGAACGTCATGATGTTGTCCGCCGTCGAGAGCGCGTCCGCGTAGCGCAGGTCGATCTCCTGCTGGCCCGGGGCGCCCTCGTGGTGGGAGAACTCGACCGAGATGCCCATCGACTCCAGCATGGTGATCGCCTGGCGGCGGAAGTCCATGCCGATGTTCTGCGGGGTGTGGTCGAAGTAGCCGGAGTTGTCGGCCGGGGTGGGCCGGGAGCCGTCCAGCGGCTTGTCCTTCAGCAGGAAGAACTCGATCTCCGGGTGGGTGTAGAAGGTGAAGCCCAGGTCGGAGGTGCGGGCCAGGGCACGCTTCAGCACATAGCGCGGGTCGGCGAAGGACGGGGAGCCGTCCGGCATGAGGATGTCGCAGAACATGCGGGCGGTGCCGGGGGCCTCCGCGCGCCAGGGCAGGACCTGGAAGGTCGACGGGTCAGGCTTGGCGATCATGTCCGATTCGTATACGCGGGCGAAGCCCTCGATCGCGGAGCCGTCGAAGCCGATGCCCTCGTCGAAGGCCTGCTCGAGCTCGGCCGGGGCCACGGCGACGGACTTGAGGAAGCCCAGCACGTCCGTGAACCACAGCCGTACGAACCGGATGTCACGCTCCTCCAACGTCCGGAGCACGAACTCCTGCTGCTTGTCCATCTTCCGCTTCCCCATCCTTGCTGGTCAGGCCGCCTGTCTCCCGCACCACGGGAGGCGGTCGGGCACCTGAGCATCCCACCACAACACCATTTCATGCGCGTTGCGCACCTTGATCGTCGCGCTGACCTCGGTGTGAACGCCTCAGGTACGGCAGGTGTACCGCTCTGTGCCCATCTTGCCTGCTCGCACCGACATCTGTAATGCCGAGACGCCCAGCCGTCGCGGGACCCCGCTGTTCGGCCATTTCTGGCGCCCTCCCTACAAGAGCACTTTCCCTCCCCATTACCATCAGCGGACCCGACCGGCCCCTTTCCCCAGAAGGACACATCTGATGGGCTCCGCCAAGAAGAGCAGCAGCGCGGCACGCAAGGCGCGAATAGAGGAGATGCGGCGCGCCGAGCAGGCCCGCGAGCGGCGCAACCGGATTCTCACCATCGCGGCCAGCGCGGTGGTCGTCGTCGGTCTCGTCGTCGGTGCCGTCGTCCTGGTCAACACGCAGTCCGACGACGACAGCACCGCGGCCGGCTCGAAGACCTCGGGGCACTTCGTCACCGGCAAGGACGGCGTGAAGACCTGGAGCGAGAAGCTGAGCCAGACCCACGTCACCAAGGACGTGAAGTACCCCATGGAGCCTCCGGTCGGCGGCGACCACAACCAGGTCTGGATGAACTGCAACGGCGACGTCTACCCCAATGAGATCAAGAACGTGAACGCCGTGCACTCGCTGGAGCACGGCGCGGTGTGGGTGACGTACACCAGCAAGGCCCCGAAGGCGGACGTGGACGCGCTGGCGGCGAAGGTGAAGAAGACGCCGTACACGCTGATGAGCCCCGACGACAAGCAGGCCTCTCCGATCATGCTCTCCGCCTGGGGGAGCCAGCGCACGGTGACGGGTGCCGACGACCCGAACGTCGACGCGTTCTTCGAGAAGTTCGTGCAGGGCAAGCAGACGCCGGAGCCGGGCGCCGCGTGCACGGGCGGTCTCTCGAAGTGAGGGCCGCCTCCTTGGCCGTCGCCGTGGCGGGTGTCCTCGTCGCGGCCGGCGCGATCAGCTATGCCGTCGCCGAGGACGGCGGCTCCAGTGACATCCCGGCCGCCGACTCCGCGGACGCCGGCTTCGCGCGCGACATGGCGGTGCACCACCAGCAGGCCGTCGAGATGTCGTACATCGTGCGCGACCGCACCGACGACGTGGAGGTGCGGCGGCTGGCGTACGACATCGCGCAGACGCAGGCCAGTCAGCGCGGCATGCTGCTGGGCTGGCTCGACCTGTGGAGCCTGCCGAAGGTGTCCGCGGATCCGCCGATGACCTGGATGGGCATGGGCGACATGGCCTCCGGCAAGGACGGCGCGCTGATGCCCGGCATGGCGACCAACAGCGAGCTGAAGAAACTGGACACGCTGCGCGGCAAGCAGGCCGAGGTCTTCTATCTCCAGCTGATGACGGACCATCACAAGGGCGGCATCCACATGGCCGAGGCCTGTGCGGACAAGTGCGCGGTCGGCGTGGAGCAGCGGCTCGCGCAGGGCATGGCCGAGGGGCAGCAGGCGGAGATCGACCTGATGGCGGGCATGCTCAAGGAGCGTGGCGCAGCGCCCCGTCCCTAGGACGTACTTCTCAAATAACCCTGTCTGTCCGTTCCTTGAGCTCTTCTTGGTCTGCGCATTCCCCTGGCGTGAACGGTTCGTCGCAAGAGTGACCCCTGTCGAGTGATCCACTCGTGACGAACCGCACAGGGGGTTCTATGAGATCCAACCGCGCCAAGATGCGCGCCGGGATGAGCATGGCAGCGACACTGCCCATGCTCGTCGGCGCGCTCGCGCTCGGCATACCCGCGGCCCACGCCGCGGACAACCCGGGCCGGGCCGCACTCGCGGGCACCAGGCCCTCCTGGGCCACCGCCAAGGCCGACAAGGGCGCCACTTCGGACGGCTCCCAGGTCTCCGCCCGCGTCTACCTCGCCGGGCGGGACGCCGCCGGCCTCGCCGCGTACGCGAAGGCCGTGTCCGACCCGTCTTCGGCCACGTACGGCAAGTACCTGAGCGCCTCGCAGACGCGGGCACGCTTCGGCGCGACCGGGGCGCAGGTCTCCGCGGTGAGGTCCTGGCTGACTTCGGCGGGCCTGAAGGTCACCGGTGTGACGCAGCACTACGTCTCCGTCTCCGGTGACGTGTCGGCCGCCGAGCGGGCCTTCGGTACGCAGCTGCACAACTACGCCAAGGGCTCCAAGATCTACCGCGCGCCGTCGAAGACGGCCTCCGCGCCGGACAGCCTCAACGGCGCCGTCCTGACCGTCACCGGCCTGGACAACGCGCCGCACCAGTCGAGCCACGAGGACCAACTGCCGGGTCCGGACGCCGTGTTCAAGAACGCCGGGCCGTTCTCCTCGTACTACGGCTCGAACACCGCGAGCACGCTGCCGGAGGCGTACGGCGGGAAGATCCCGTACGCCGTCGAGGGCTACACGGGCAAGCAGTTGCGCGCCGCCTACGGGGCGGGCTCGTACACGGGCAAGGGGGTGCGGGTCGCCATCACCGACGCGTACGCCTCTCCGACCATCGCCAACGACGCGGCCACCTACGCGAAGAAGCACGGCGACGCGGCCTACACCAGTGGCCAGCTGCGCCAGGTCCTGCCCAAGAACTACCACCACACCAAGAGCTGCGACGCCGCCGGCTGGTACGGCGAGGAGACCCTCGACGTGGAGGCCGTGCACGCGGTCGCACCCGCCGCGGACATCACCTACGTGGGCAGCGCCTCCTGCCACGACGACGACCTGCTCGACGCGCTCGGCAAGGTCGTCGACAACCACCTGGCCGACATCGTCTCCAACTCGTGGGGCGACATCGAGGCCAACCAGACGCCGGATCTCGCCGCCGCCTACGACCAGGTCTTCCAGATGGGCGCGGTCGAGGGCATCGGCTTCTACTTCTCCTCCGGCGACAACGGCGACGAGGTCGCCAACACCGGTACCAAGCAGGTCGACACCCCGGCCAACTCGGCGTGGGTGACGGCGGTCGGCGGCACCTCGCTGGCCGTCGGCAAGGGCGACACGTACCTGTGGGAGACCGGCTGGGGCACCGAGAAGGCCATGCTGTCGAGCGACGGCACGAGCTGGACGGACTTCCCGGGCCCGTTCACCTCGGGCGCGGGCGGCGGCACCAGCAAGACGGTCGCCGAGCCCTCCTACCAGAAGGGCGTCGTCCCGAACGCGCTGGCGCAGGCCAACAGCACGGCCGGCAACCGCGTCGTCCCGGACATCTCGGCGATCGCCGACCCGAACACCGGCTTCAAGGTCGGCCAGACGCAGACCTTCCCGGACGGGTCCCAGCAGTACAGCGAGTACCGCCTCGGCGGCACCTCGCTGGCCTCGCCGGTGATCGCGGCCGTCCAGGCCCTGGCCCAGCAGGCGCGCGGCGGCAAGGCGATCGGTTTCGCCAACCCGTCGATCTACGCCAAGTACGGCTCGAAGGTGTACCACGACGTCACGGACAACCCCACGGGCTCCGGCCTGGCGGTGGCCCGCGTCGACTACGCGAACAGCTTCGACGCCTCTGAGGGTCTGCTCACCTCCGTCCGCACCCTCGGCGCGGACAGCTCGCTGAAGGCAGTGAAGGGCTACGACGACGTCACCGGCGTGGGTACGCCCGCGGGCGGCTACGTCGAGTCGTACAGCCGTCGCTGACCCGGCAAGTACGGGAAGTAACGGATCGGGGTGGCGTGGGGTGCCCCACACCCCACGCCACCCCATCGCGTCGCTCTGACGATTACACTGGGCCCGTGCCTCAACTACGTCTCGCCCTGAACCAGATCGACTCGCGCGTCGGTGACCTCGTCGAGAACACCGAGACGATCCTCCGCTGGACCCGGCACTCCGCCGAACAGGGAGCGCATCTCGTGGCGTTCCCGGAGATGGTGCTGACCGGGTATCCCGTCGAGGACCTGGCCCTCAGGTCGTCCTTCGTGGCGGCGTCCCGCGCGGCCCTTCGTTCCCTGGCCGCCCGGCTCGCCGAGGAGGGTTTCGGAGAGCTGCCGGTGGTCGTCGGCTACCTCGACCGGTCCGAGACCGCCCAGCCGAAGTTCGGCCAGCCGCCCGGCGCACCGCGGAACGCGGGGGCGGTGCTGCACCGTGGCGAGGTGGCGCTCACCTTCGCCAAGCACCACCTGCCGAACTACGGCGTCTTCGACGAGTTCCGCTACTTCGTGCCCGGCGACACCATGCCGGTGGTGCGGGTGCACGGCATCGACGTGGCCCTCGCCATCTGCGAGGACCTCTGGCAGGACGGCGGCCGGGTCCCGGCGGCGCGCTCCGCGGAGGCGGGCCTGCTGCTCTCCATCAACGCGTCGCCGTACGAGCGCGACAAGGACGACACCCGCCTGGAGCTGGTCCGCAAGCGGGCCCAGGAGGCGGGCTGCACCACCGCCTACCTCGCCATGATCGGCGGGCAGGACGAGCTGGTCTTCGACGGCGACTCGATCGTGGTCGACCGGGACGGCGAGGTGATCGCGCGGGCGCCGCAGTTCTCGGAGGGGTGCGTGGTCCTGGACCTGGACCTGCCGGCGGCGTCGGCGAACGCGCCGACAGGCGTGGTGGACGACGGTCTGCGCATCGACCGCGTGGTGCTGTCCGAGGACCCGCTGCCGGTGTACGAGCCGGAGCTGTCCGGCGGCTACGCCGACCGTCTGGACGACGCCGAGGAGGTCTACTCCGCGCTGGTCGTGGGCCTGCGGGCGTATGTCACCAAGAACGGCTTCACGTCGGTGCTGATCGGCCTGTCGGGCGGTATCGACTCGGCGCTGGTCGCGGCGATCGCGTGCGACGCGGTGGGCGCGGCGAACGTGTACGGCGTGGCGATGCCCTCGAAGTACTCCTCGGAGCACTCGGAGGGGGACGCGGCGGAACTGGCGCGACGTACGGGGCTGAACTTCCGTACGGTGCCGATCGCGCCGATGTTCGACGCGTACATGGGCTCGCTGGGCCTGAGCGGGCTCGCGGAGGAGAACCTTCAGTCCCGTCTGCGGGGCACGATGCTGATGGCGATCTCCAACCAGGAGGGGCACATCGTGCTCGCGCCCGGCAACAAGTCGGAGCTGGCGGTGGGGTATTCGACGCTGTACGGCGACTCGGTGGGCGCGTACGGGCCCATCAAGGACGTGTACAAGACGTGGATCTTCCGGTTGGCCCAGTGGCGCAACCGGGCGGCGGCCGAGCGGGGGCAGACCCCGCCGATCCCGGAGAACTCGATCACCAAGCCGCCGAGCGCGGAGCTGCGGCCGGGGCAGGTCGACACGGACTCGCTGCCCGACTATCCGGTGCTGGACGGGATCCTCGAGCTCTACGTCGACCGGGACAAGGGCGCCGACGAGATCGTCGCGGCGGGGTACGACCGTGAGCTGGTCGTCAAGACGCTGCGGATGGTGGACACGGCGGAGTACAAGCGGCGTCAGTATCCGCCGGGTACGAAGATCTCGGCGAAGGGGTTCGGGAAGGACCGGAGGCTGCCGATCACGAATGGGTGGCGGGAGTCGGTGTAGCGGGTTTTTCGCCCACCCACCCGCCTGTCTCGGTCGGCCGGCAGGTCAGAACACGGTCGAGCGCCGCCCGGCCTGCGGGTCCCCAGGCCGGCTTGCCGCCCGGAAGGCCCCGTTCCCCGTTCTGGCCCATAAGGATGAGGAAAAGGCTCTTCAGAACAGCCAGCCCTCGGGCGCGCCGGATCGTCGCCTCGTCCGCATGCGCGTACCCGTCGAAGAACCGTGAGGCAGCGCCCGAAGGAAGCAGCATCCACGCGGCCGCGAGGTCCCACGCCGGATCGCCGGCGAACATGGAATCGAAATCGATCACACCCGAGAGCGTCCCGTCCGAGACGACGACATTCGCGGGATGGAGGTCACCGTGCAGCCATACCGGCGGGCCCTCCCACTCGGGGGCCGCGACAGCATCGTCCCAGACGGCCCGGACGGCCCGGACGTCGGCGGCAAGGCCGTCGGGGGCAATGGCCTGCAAGAACTTCTCGAAGCCGTCCGTGCACTCCTTGGGGTGACCGCCCCGGTCCGAACTGGCCGGCGCCTCGGCGGGCGCCTCCACATGGAGCGCCCTGAGGAAGCCCGCCAGAGTGTCGGCCGCGTGCTCGCCGCGACTGATCGAGGTGTAGTCCAGTGGCTCGCCGCGAACCCACGTCATAACGCTCCACGGCCTCGGAAAGCGCGCGGACGGTTCGCCGATCCGCACCGGCGTCGGAACCGGGAGCGGAAGACGCGGTGCCAGGACAGGCAGCCACCGGCACTCCTTGCGCAGGAGATCCGAGGCACCTTCCATGCGCGGCATGCGCACGGCCAACTCATCCCCAAGGCGCCACATCTGGTTGCCCCAGCCGCCCGCTACCTCGCGGATGGGCAGCCCCGCGAGGTCCGGATGCTGGTCCTCGAGAAGGTCGTGCACCAGCTCTGCGGTGATCTCGATCTCGGAGTCGGTCATGCGAAGCCACGGTACCTACCCCTTCGGCCCTCTGGTCAGGTCGGGCCAAGCAGTAGTGCGGCGACCGCCTCCGGGGCCTCATGCATGGCGTCGTGGCCCGTCGGGAGGTCGTGGACCTGCCACTCGGGATCGGCTTGGAGTCGGGTGCGGAGTTCGGCGAACGGCGTCCGGTCTTCCCATCCCGAGCATTGAAGTGCTCTCCCTCGTGACGAAGGAGATTCCTACCTACCTTGCGGTGGTGGGCTTGACGCCGCGAGTGCGCCTTGCGACTGCCCTCCCGGCAGCCGGGACGAGCGCGTGGCCCATCCGGTACAGGTGCAAGATGTTTCGGGCTGCGTTCCAGTCGGCGTTCGCCTCGAATCCGCAGTCCGCGTTCTTGCACACGAACGTGGCTTGGTCCTCCCGGCTGCCAGGCGTGGTGAAGCCACAGGCTGAGCAACGCTGAGAGGTTCCGGGCGCGGGGACCTTGATCAGGGTGCCGCCATAGCGGGCGGTCTTGTACGTCAGTATCGTGACCGTCCGACCCCATGCCTCCTGGCTGATGGAGCGGTTCAGCCCGGACTTCTGCGCGACGTTCTTCCCTGGCTGGTCCATGGTGCCTTTGGCGGACTTGACCATGTTCGTGATGTTGAGCTGTTCCACCACGACTGTGCCATACCGCGCGGCGATGGCGATGGTGGTCTTGTGCTGCCAGTCAACGGCTCGGCGCGTGGCTCTTGCGCGGAGCTGCTTGATCTGGTCGTAGGTGGCGCGCAGCCGGTTTGAGTGGCGTTCCTTGGGCTTGCGGAAGCTCTTGCGGTGCGCAGCCCGCTGCTCGATGCGAAGCAGCTTGGCCTTCTCGTCCGGGTTCAGCCACTTGTCCCGGTCGGCCGTACCGTCCGGGAGCCGGGGCGGCCGTCCGTGGTCCTGGTGGTTGCCGTCGGAGAGGGCGAGCGGAAGGTTCACCCCGGCGTCGATACCCACCTCGGGCCCCCGGTGAGGCTCGGGAACGGTTTCGATGGCCTGGACGCGGAAGGCGATGTGCCAGCCAAGCGCATCCTTCACCAACCGGGCTCCGGTGATCCGGTTCTCCTTGTCGGCGCGCTTGCCCACCGGCAGATCCCTGGTCCAGCGGAACCGGACACGCCCGATCTTGGGGATGTTGACCATGCCCCAGCGGCGGTGGACGCGGACGATGTTCAGGTCCCGGCCCTGCGGGATGTCCACGGACATCACTGACCGGATGCGGGACTTGAAGTTCGGTTCGTCAGCACGGCCGTCCCAGCAGTTCTTCCACGCCTGGAAATACGTCTTCAACACCGCTTGCGCAGCCTGCGCGGGGAGCATACCGAGCCATTCGATGTCCTTGCGGGCCTGCCGTATCGCGGCGTCGGCCGCAGCCAGTGAACGCTTCGCCTTGGGGAGCATCGTCCACCAGTCGTGCAAGAGGTTCCACATCGTGCGGGCCGCGTGCGCCTGGTCGTCCAGGAGCCGGATCTGTGCAGGCATCAGCGCCAGTCGGGCACGGTGCCCGAAGTTCCGTTTCTCCCCCACGAGTTGGCTGCTCACGCGATCACTATAGCATTTGGTTTATGTCACCCCGATGGAATCCAAATCCCGAAGTACGCACTGGCCGCCACGTTGTCCACAACCTGCATGTCCACTTGGTGTTCGTCACCAAATACCGGCGCCGCGCTTTCACCGACGCCATGCTGACCAGATGCGAGGAGATCATGCGGGAGGTCTGCACGGACTTCGAGGCCGAGCTGAAGCAGTTCAACGGCGAGGAGGACCACGTTCATCTGCTGGTGCACTACCCGCCCAAGGTCCAGCTCTCGAAGCTGGTCAACTCCCTCAAGGGCGTCTCGGCCCGACTCTTGCGCAAGGAATACGACAGCCACGTCCGCCGGTACCTGTGGGGCGGGCACTTCTGGTCCGGCTCCTACTTCGCAGGGTCCTGCGGCGGGGCTCCGTTGTCGATCGTTAAGCAGTACATCGAGCAGCAGCAACGGCCGGTGTGACCGTTCCGGTCCCGCAGGCGCAGGGAAATCCGGCGGCGAACGCTTCCCGGTAGTGCTCGGTCGTTGACGACCAGCACGACTCTCCATCGCGCGGTACGTAGGCGTCGAGATGCACCAGTCGCGCGATCCGGCCGTCAGCGCGATCGGCGGCGGCGATCACCATCCCGCCGTAGCTGTGGCCGACCAGCGTCGCGCTGGTGACGCGGGCGCGACCTGCATGCTCCAGCAGCGGAACCACCGCCTCGAACGACCAGGAGCCGTGCCAACCGCCAGGCACGAGGACGAACGTCGCCATGCGTCTCCCCTTCAAGCCACGGCGTCGAGGCACGCTGCCCCGACGACATGTGGGTTGGTCGGGCGCTTTGCGCGACTGAAGACCACTCCGCGTGGAGACAGTGTCACCAGATCAAGGTGTGGCTTGCTACCGCCAAGGTGCCAACTGATGCCTGTTCGCCGCCAACCTCGCCTGATCGCCGGTGTGACGTCACATGTGTGGCCGTCCGGCGGGCGCCACCTCTGGCCACCGGGCGGACAAGCGCAGTGCAGTCGCACGCACGGGGAGACCTGGTTTAGGCAGCCAGCGACGTCTTGGCAGTTCACACCGAACGCGGCACGTCGATCGTTCCCGCTAACCGGGGCTACAGCCGCTCCGCGCGCTCTCGCCTCCTTCGAGTCTCGGGAAGACGATCGGAGCCGGCACCCGCACCCTCAGCCGGCTGTTCCGCGACGAACTCGGCATGACCTTCTACGAATGGCGCACGCAACTACGCGTCCACCACGCGCTCGTGCTCCTCGCCGAAGGCCACGACACCACCCGGACCGCCTACGCCTGCGGATGGGCCAACCCCAGCGGCTTCATCGCGGCGTTCACCGACATCATCGGAACGACCCCGGGCCGCTACCGGACCCTCAGGGATCCACGTCCTCGATCGAGCTGGGCCCCATCTGGGACGCGGAGGTGAACTCCGGCAGCGTCGCGGGCTGGTCGAAGAGGAAGAAGCTCTGGTTCATGCCGAGGGTGAACTCCAGGTAGGCACCCGTGGTGGCGTCGAAACCGTAGTAGGTGTTGCAGGTCCCGGCCCCGTCGCTGTAAGTGCCGTCCATTTCCGGGAGCGGGACGTTGACCATGCCGTTGCTGCTCGATTTCGTCTTCGACGGTGGTGTACCCAGCGCACAGTACGAGACGGGGAGGCCCTTCAGAACGAAGTAGCCGTACTCACCCTTGGCGTTCTGAAGGTATACGTAGCTGAGTTTGCCCTTCGAGCTGGCCTTTCCCCAGGTCTTGATCCACCTGTTGATGGTCTCTCGCGTCGTCGAGTACTCGGGGACCTCTATCGGCTGGTTCGCCACCAGTTTGTCGTAGCCCTTCTCCTTCGCCTTCGTCTCGGTCGCCTGTGAGGAGTCGTCTTCGCAGGCGACGGCGCTGAAGCCGACCAGCAGAACGGTGGCGACGGCCAGTGCGGTGCGGGCGATGAGTTTCATGGCCTTTCTCCTCTTCGTCACGGCGCACACGTGGTGTTCATGTCGTTCACGTCCAGCCGCGGCGGCAGGTCCTTGTCCCTGAAGGCGCTCCGGTGCTCCTGTGCGGCTTTCGCGTTGTATTCGTTGACCGCTTCCATCCGCGACGACTTCAGGGCGGTGAGGGAGGTGCTGATCTGAGCCCGCCTGGACTCGGAGGCCGTCTTGTTCTCCTCTTCCAGAGTCCGGATGGTCCCTTCTTTGGACTGCACCGTGGAGCAGAGTCCGAAGAACTCCTCGTACGTGGCGATCCGGAACGCACCGGAACCTTCGGTGCGGTCGCGCTTGTCGACTTCACCGCGGAATGGGGCGGTCAGCCAGCTGACGCCACCGATCGCGAGAGTGAGGGTCAGGCCGACCGTGACCAGGGCGGCGACAGCGCCGATGACCCAGATTCCGGCCTTGAAATCTTCCCGGGTCGTGCTCATGGTTCTTCCCCCTCAACCAGGCCGATGGCCCGCCTTTCACGCCGAAGACGGGCAGAACTGGATGGTGAACAGCTCACTCACGCACGCTACGGAGCCGCCCCCGGGACCCCTCCCGAAAGCTGGTGGGTGGGCATGGGCCGGGGGTCTGGGGGCGGGCGCAGCCCCCAGACCCCCGCATCGGCGCCGGGTGGCTACGAGCGCACCCGCTCCGAGACTTGTGGCATGTGCGTCGCGACCAACCGCTCGCGCCCGGCCCCCGGAACAGTCCGGCGGCGATCAACCGCGTACGCGGCCCCGGCCACCGCCAGCCCCAGCACGGCCAGCACCGCACCGGCCGGCGCGGGAGACGTCACCCCGAACCCCGCGCCCAGGGCGAGACCCCCGATCCACGCACCCCCCGCGTTCGCCAGGTTGAAGGCCGCCTGGTTGGCGGAGGACGCCAGAGAGGGAGCCGAGGACGCCTTCTCCATGACCATCAGCAGGAGCGGGGAGCTGGTGACGAACGCCGCTGTGCCGAGCAGCACCACGGCCAGGGCCGCGCTCCACGCCGTCTCCATCAGGACCGGGAAGAGGGCCAGGACCGCCGCCAGCGAGATCAGCCCGCCGAACAGGGTGCGCCGCGTCGAGCGGTCGGCCAGACGGCCACCGAGCAGATTGCCCACCGTCGCACCCACGCCGAACAGCGCCAGCAGCAGCGTCACGCTGGAGTCGGCGTACCCGGCGGAGTCCGTCAGCATCGGCGTGATGTAGCTGTAGGCCGAGAACAGGGCGCCGAAGCCCGCGACCGTCGTACCGAGGGCCAGCCAGACCGGGAGCGACCTGAGGGCCGCGAGCTCGCCGCGCAGACCGGCGGCGGGGGCGTGCGTGCGGTCGCGGGGCAGCACCAGCGCCAGGGACACGATGGCCACCAGACCGATCACGCTGACGCCCAGGAACGTCGAGCGCCAGCCCAGGCGCTGTCCCATGAGCGTGGCGACGGGCACGCCCGCGATGTTGGCGACCGTCAGGCCGAGGAACATCAGGGACACCGCGCGGGCCTTGCGCTCCGGCGCCGCCATCGTCGTAGCGACGACGGCACCTACGCCGAAGAAGGCGCCGTGCGGCAGGCCGCTCAGGAAGCGGGCCGCCAGCAGCCAGTGGTAGTCGGGGGCGAAGGCGGAGAGCGTGTTGCCGGCCACGAAGAGGGCCATCAGGCCGATGAGGACCTTGCGGCGGGACATGCGCGCGGTGGCCGCGGCGAGGAGCGGTGCGCCGATCACCACGCCCAGCGCGTACGCCGAGACCAGGTGTCCGGCGGTGGGGATCGAGAGGTGCAGGTCGCCGGCGACGTCGGGCAGCAGCCCCATCATGACGAACTCGGTGGTGCCGATTCCAAAAGCGCCGACGGCCAGGGCGAGCAGGGCCAGGGGCATGACGGGGCCGTGCCTTTCAACGGGAGATTTCAAAGGGAGACTTCAAGGGGAGCTGAGTCCAGTACAGCTTAAGTTCAGTTACGGAACAAACTCTCCCGGCCCGGGTATTCCAACGGCTCAGGACGACGTGTCGAGCTTCACACGCGCGGCCACCGGGAGGTGGTCGCTCCCGGTCTGAGGCAGCGTCCAGGAGCTCTCCGGCTCGACGCCGTCCACCATGATCTGGTCGATCCGCGCCATCGGGAACGAGGCCGGCCAGCTGAATCCCCAGCCGCTGCCCGCCGCGCCCTGAGTGGAGCGCATCTGGGCGGTGACGGCGTTGAGCGAGCGGTCGTTCATCGTGCCGTTCAGGTCGCCGAGCAGGATCTTCCTGGGGAGCTTCTCGTCGTCGATGGCCTCGCCCAGCGCGTCGGCGCTCTTGTCGCGCTGCCGGGCCGTGAACCCGGCCTCCAGCTTCACCCGCACCGACGGGAGGTGGGCGACGTACACCGCGACCTGCCCGGCGGGCGTGGTCACCGTGGCCCGCATGGCGCGGGTCCAGCCGAGCTTGATGTCCACGGCCCTGACCCCGGTCATGGGGTACTTGCTCCACAGCCCGACCGTGCCCTGCACCGAGTGGTACTTGTACGTCGACGTCAGCGCCTTCTCGTACACCGGCACCTCCGACGCGGTCAGTTCCTCCAGGGCCACCACGTCCGCGCCGGACGCGGCCACGTCCCGGGCGGTGCCGGACGGGTCCGGGTTGTCGGCGTTGACGTTGTGCGTGGCCACGGTGAGGTCGCCGCCGCTGCCCGCCTTGTCGCTGAGCAGCCCGCCGAAGAGGTTGAGCCATACGGCCGAGGGCAGGATGACGGCGATCAGCGCGGTCGCGGACTTGCGCAGCAGCCCGATCAGCAGCAGGACCGGGATCAACAGGCCCAGCCAGGGCAGGAAGGTCTCGATGAGGCTGCCGAGGTTGCCGACGGCGTTCGGGATCTGCGCGTGCAGCAGCATGATCAGGGCGAGCAGTAACGCGATCGCGGTGACGAAGAGGCCCCGGCGCCAGATCCGCGGGTCCCCGCGCCAGCCGGCGAACAGGCGGTTCGCCAGCCGGCTCATCAGGCGCCGAAGCCGGGCTCCCCGGTGCTCGGGCCCCGAGCCGCCGTTGTCCGTCTCCGTCATGTACGCCTGCGCCATACCGTTGCCTCACTACCTGCCGTGCACACCGTTATCTCCCCGTGTCCTAAGACCCTAGGGGATGATCGGCTCCGTCCCCGCCGTCTTTCGACGGCCGTACTGGCACGAGGACGTAAGTGTCCGCGCCGCCAGTTCCGGTCGTGGACACAGTAAGCGCGCTCTGTGACGAAACGCGCACACTGGGGCTGATGTCTGTGAGCGGCGGTCAACTGACCGGCGGTGAACTGACGGGCGGTGAGCTGAGGGGCGGTGAGCTGACAGGGCGTAGGCCTTCGAGCACCGTGTCGACGATCCGCGAGGCGAGGTCGTCGGGGAGATCGGCGTCCGGGCGCATGACCGTACGGAAGAGCATGGGGGCGGCGAACATGTCGTTCATCAGCTCGACGTCGACGTCTTCGCGGAGTTCGCCGCTCTGCTGCCCGCGGCGCAGGACCTCGATCTGGAGCCGGCGGCGTGGCTCGATGACGGTCGCGTGGTACGCGCTCCATATCTTCGGGCTGCTCTTCATCTGGGCGAAGACGTTGTGCAGGAGCGCGGAGGACCGGGTCATCAGTCCGCGCCGGCGCAGCTGTTCCAGCAGGACCACGAGGTCGTCACGCATGGACGTGCCGGGGAGTTCGGGCTCCGGCGGCTCGGCCGTGCGCACGACGTCGACGAAGAGCTCTTCCTTGCCGCTCCAGCGGCGGTAGATGGTCGCCTTGCCCACGCCCGCGGTGCGGGCGATGCGCTCGATGGAGAGCTCCGCGAGCGGCACGCCCTCCTCCAGGAGCTTCATCACCCCTTCGAGGACGGCACGTTCCACGGCCTCGCTGCGGGGGCGGCCCCGTGCGGGGCCCTCCTGCCCGGGTCGGCTGTCGGCGAGGCTGTTCACGTCGCTGGGTCCCTTCTCTTCTGTGGCCTTGAGTGATTCCCCCTGGTACGACGTGTGCGGCGTCACCGGCACGGACGTTACTCCGCCGCCGCCACCAACTCCTGTTCCCCCTTGCCCTGCTGAGGCGCCGACGCCTTCCCCGGCAGGTACAGGGCGACCACGACCGCGCCGATCAGCGCGACGCCCGCGCCGCACAGGGCGGTGACGTGCATGGCGTGCAGGAAGGCGTCGTTGGCGGGGGTGACCAGGGCCTTGCCCTGGGGGCCGAGCCTGGCGGCGACGCCGAGGGTGGCCTCGATGGACTCGCCCGCGGTGTGGCGCAGGCCGGCCGGGACCTGGGAGAGCTTGTCCTCGATGCCGCCGCGGTAGGCCGCGGAGAGCACGGAGCCGAGGACCGCGATGCCGAGGGCGCCGCCGACCTGGCGGAAGGTGTTGCTGAGCGCGGACGCGGAGCCCGCCTTCTCGCGCGGCAGGGCCTGCATGATGACCACGCTGGTCGGGGTCGCGATGTGCGCCATGCCGGCGCCCATGAGGAAGAAGATCACCTCAAGGATCCAGATCGGCGTGTCCGCCTCCAGCGTGGCGAACGCGGCCAGCATCGCGGCGATGACCAGCAGCCCCGCCGTACAGGTGACCTTGTTGCCGAACCGGTCGACGACGAGCCGGGCGCGCGGCGCGAAGACGAGCTGGGCCGCGGCGAGCGGCAGCATCAGCAGGCCGGTCTGCAGCGGCGAGTAGCCCCGCACGCTCTGCGTGTAGAAGACGGAGAAGAAGGTCACACCCATCAGCGCGAAGAAGACGAGCGCGACGGCGGACATGGCGGCCGAGAAGACCTTGTTCTTGAAGTACGTGACGTCGATGGACGGGTGGTCGCTGCGCTTCTCGAACAGCACGAAGCCGACGAGTACGGCGACACCGGCGGCGATGGTCGCGAGGACCACCGGATCGGTGAAGTCGGCGAGCTGGCCGCCCTTGATGATGCCGTAGACGAGCAGGACGAGCCCGACGACCGAGAGGACGACGCCGATCGGGTCGAGGCGGCCGGGGTT
This sequence comes from Streptomyces sp. NPDC050619, assembly GCF_040654815.1. Lineage (NCBI taxonomy): Bacteria > Bacillati > Actinomycetota > Actinomycetes > Kitasatosporales > Streptomycetaceae > Streptomyces > Streptomyces sp. NPDC050619. The sequence goes on from NZ_JBFAIR010000006.1 coordinate 111,389, forward strand.
CGGGTCACGGGAGTCGGGCACCAGCCAGATCATCAGCGCGAGCGCGAGCAGCACGATCGGCACGTTGATCAGGAAGACCGAGCCCCACCAGAAGTGGGCGAGCAGGACGCCGCCGGTGATCGGGCCGATCGCGATGGCGAGGCCGACACCGCCGGCCCAGATGCCGATCGCCTTGGGCTGCTCGTCGCGCTCGAAGACGTTCATCAGGACGGCCAGCGTCGCGGGCATCACGAAGGCGGCCCCGAAGCCCATCAGGGCGCGGAAGACGATGAGCTGGACCGGCGAGCCGGACTCCGCGGCCAGCGCCGAGCCGATACCGAACACGGCGAGACCGCCGAGCAGGATCTTCTTGCGGCCGAGCCGGTCGCCGAGGAGGCCGGCGGTGAACAGCAGTCCGGCGAAGACGAGCGTGTAGGCGTTGATCGCCCACTCCAGCTCGCCCTGGGTGGCGCCCAGGCCGGTCGGGGCGGGGGTCGAGATCGTCTTGATGGCGACGTTGAGGATCGAGTTGTCCAGCACCACGATCAGCAGGCTCAGCATCAGGACACCGAGGATCGCCCAGCGGCGCCGGTGCACCGCTTCGGGTATGCGAGGGCCGCGGAGGGCACGCTCGGCAGGAGTAGTCATGACATCGAGCCTAACTATTTACGATACGAGACCGTGCCGTATCGTAACTCTTTTACCGAGCGCTTACCTGTCCGCCCGCCCTGCCTGACGGACCTGCCTGACGGACCTGCCTGATCGATCACAGCGACCTCCCCTAGCCCTGTCTGACACGAGGTGCCACCATGGAGGTGATCCGGGGACGCCGTAAGGGCGCCTCGAGATGACTGAAGGAGCCGTTGCAATGACGCAGCTCTCGGCTGCCCAGACTGTGCAGAACAGGCCCTCCGACGGCAGCGGCAAGACGCTGTACGGGGGCAAGGGCACGCGCCGTATCACCGTTCGCGACATCGCCGCCGCCAAGGAGCGCGGCGAGAAGTGGCCCATGCTCACCGCCTACGACGCGATGACCGCGTCCGTCTTCGACGAGGCCGGGATCCCGGTCATGCTCGTCGGGGACTCGGCGGGCAACTGCCACCTCGGGTACGAGACCACCGTGCCCGTCACCCTCGACGAGATGACCATGCTGTCGGCCGCGGTCGTACGGGGCACACAGCGCGCGCTGATCGTCGGCGACCTGCCCTTCGGCTCCTACCAGGAGGGTCCGGTGCAGGCGCTGCGCTCGGCGACCCGGCTGGTGAAGGAGGCCGGGGTCGGCGCCGTCAAGCTGGAGGGCGGCGAGCGCTCGCACCGGCAGATCGAGCTGCTGGTGGAGTCCGGCATCCCGGTGATGGCCCACATCGGCCTCACCCCGCAGTCCGTGAACGCCATGGGTTACCGCGTCCAGGGGCGCGGCGAGGAGGCGGCCCAGCAGCTGCTGCGGGACGCGAAGGCCGTGCAGGACGCGGGCGCGTTCGCGGTGGTCCTGGAGCTGGTTCCGGCGGAGCTGGCGGCGGAGGTGACGCGGGTGCTGCACATTCCGACGGTGGGGATCGGGGCCGGCCCGGAGACGGACGCGCAGGTGCTGGTGTGGACCGACATGCTGGGTCTGACGGGCGGGCGGGTGCCGAAGTTCGTGAAGCAGTACGCCAATCTGCGTGACGTCATGGGGAACGCGGCGAAGGCGTTTGCGGAGGATGTCGTCGGCGGAACGTTCCCTCTTGAGGAGCACTCCGTCCACTGAGCCGCTCGTCCATTGAGCCGCTCGTCCACTGAGCCATTGCGGCACCATGGCAGCCCCGCCGATCTTCCCCCGTCGGCGGGGCTGTCCCCCTTTTTGCGCCTAAACCGGCGCCGCTCTCGCGGAGGTGGTTGCTCGCCGTCGTGGTTCCTCAATTGATGGTTGCGGTGGTTTGTCGGGGGGATGTCGGCGCTGTCGGTCGTCTGTCGGTGGTTTGTCGGTCCGCCCTGACACCGTCGTCCTCATGACGCGAATCGACAAGAATCCCAACGGCGCGGGCAGCGCCGTCTCCGTGCGGGGGCTGGTCAAGCACTACGGCGAGACCAAGGCGCTGGACGGGGTCGACCTCGATGTCCGGGAGGGCACCGTGATGGGGGTGCTCGGGCCGAACGGGGCCGGGAAGACCACCCTCGTACGGATTCTGTCCACCCTGATCACTCCCGACGCGGGCCATGCCGTCGTGGCCGGCCGCGACGTCGTACGGCAGCCGCGGCAGCTGCGCCGGGTGATCGGGCTGACCGGGCAGTACGCCTCCGTGGACGAGAAGCTCCCGGGCTGGGAGAACCTCTACATGATCGGGCGGCTCCTCGACCTGCCGCGCAAGGACGCCCGCGCGCGGGCCGACGAGCTGCTGGAGCGGTTCTCGCTCACCGAGGCCGCCAAGCGGCCGGCGGCGACGTACTCGGGCGGTATGCGGCGGCGGCTCGATCTGGCCGCCTCGATGATCGGGCATCCCGTGGTCCTCTTCCTCGACGAGCCGACCACCGGACTGGACCCGCGCACCCGCAACGAGGTGTGGACCGAGGTCAAGCGGATGGTCGGCGACGGGGTCACCGTCCTGCTCACCACCCAGTACATGGAGGAGGCCGAACAGCTCGCCTCCGAGCTGACGGTCGTCGACCGCGGCAAGGTCATCGCGGGCGGCGCCATCGAGGAGCTGAAGGCGAAGGTCGGCGGACGCACCCTGCGCATCCGGCCGGCCGACCCGACGCAACTACGGCCGCTCGCCGCCACCTTGGACGACCTGGGCATCACCGGGCTCGCCACCACGACCGTGGACGCCGAGCGCGGCTGCCTCCTGGTCCCGATCCTCAGCGACGAACAACTGACCGCCGTGGTCGGCGCGGTCACCGCGCGCGGCATCACGCTCTCCTCCATCACCACCGAACTGCCCAGCCTGGACGAGGTGTTCCTGTCCCTCACCGGCCACCGTGCCAGTGCCCCGCAGGACGCCACGCCCGCCGACGACCGCCAGGAGGTCGCCGTATGAGCGCCGCCACCACCACCGCCGCCACCACCACCGCCCCCACCACGGACGACGCCCGTATTTCGCTGCGCGCGCACCTGCGGCACACCGGCGCGCTCGTCCGCCGCAATCTGCTGTGGATCCGGCAGGACCCGGAGTCGATGTTCGACGCCATCCTGATGCCGGTCGTCTTCACGCTGCTGTTCGTCTACGTCTTCGGCGGCTCGATCGGGCAGGCCCTCGGCGGCGGACAGGACGGGTATGTTCAGTACGTCATCCCCGGCATGCTGGCGATGACGAGCATGACCTTGTCCCAGGGCGTCGGAACCGGCTTCAACCAGGACTTCAACAGCGGTGTCATGGACCGCTTCCGCTCCCTGCCGATCGGGCGCGGCTCTGTGCTGTTCGCGAAGATCTCGGTGGAGCTGGCGCGGATGCTGTTCGCGACGGCCGTACTGATGATCGTCGCGACCGCGGTCGGTTTCGAGATCACCAGCTGGCCGGGGCTGTTCGCCACCGTGGGGCTCGCCGCGGTGTTCGCCTCGTCGGTCATGTGGGTGTTCCTCACCCTGGGCGTGATCATGAAGAACGCCCAGTCCGTGCAGGCGATGGGCTTCCTGGTGCTGTTCCCGCTCCAGTTCGGCTCGTCGATCTTCACGCCGACCGACACGATGCCGGGCTGGCTGCAGAACTTCACCGACTACAACCCGCTGTCCTCGCTCGCGGACGCGGCGCGCGGACTGATGGTGGGCGGCCCGGTCGCGCACGACGTGTGGGTGACCCTCGGCTGGTCGGTTGCCATCACGGCCGTGATGGCTCCGATCGCGATCCACAAGTTCCGCACCAAGAGCTGACCCGTGGGCCGGCCCCCGCCCGGTATGCGTCAGATCAGGGCGACGGCCTCTTCCAGGGAGAGGCCGCCGCCTTCGGCGTATGCCGCCTCGTACGCCTCCTCGCCGAGCGCGGCGCGCGTCCGCGCCACGGCCCGGCCGAGGATCTCGCGCTCCATGCCCGACTTGATGTGGCCGGGCGGCAGCAGGGTCTCGGCGGTGCCGAGGCACCGGGCGGCGTCGCGGGCGCGGCGCCCGCCGTCGAAGCCGGCGAGGGCCATCGCGGCGGTGACCAGGTAGGCGGAGCGCATCTGCGGTGCGATGGCCAGGGACAGCGGGTCGTCGGCCCGCTCCAGGGCCCGCCGGGTCTTGGCGAGGGCCTCCTCGTCCTGGCCGTCGAGTGCCTCCAGCCAGCCCTCCGCCCCGAGGATGAAGGCGTCGAAGACGGCGAAGTGGGCGATGGCGAACTCCTCGCGCAGCAGGCGGAGTTGTTCGCGCGCCTCCGCGACCCGGTCGGTCATGCCGAGCCAGCCCGCCAGGAAGAGCCGGGCGGCGGGCAATGCCTCGTGGGACGAGTTGTCCTTGCGGTCGATCACCTCGCGCAGCAGGCGCTCGCCGCGCTCGGCGTCACCCGCCTCCAGCAGCGCGCTGCCCAGACGGGCGGTGAGCACCTCCGTCTGGGCGCGGGCGCCGATGCGTTCGGCCTGTTCGATCGCCGACTCGTAGTCGGCGGCGGCGAGTGGGTACTCGCCCTGCCGCTCACGGGCCTCGCCGCGCGCGGAGAGCGCCTCGGCGGTGCCCCAGAGGTCTCCGAGGCGCCGGTAGATCTCCAGCGCCCCGTCGGCGTCGCGGGTCGCGTCGCCCGCCCAGTCGGTGCGGTTGGCGAGCAGGTTGGCGCGCATCTGCAGGGCGGCGGCGAGTTCCCACTCGTAGTCGGGCGCGCCGCGGCAGGTGTCGACGGTGGCGTCGATGATCTCGCGCACCCGCACCATGTCGCCGGTCATCATGACGGCGAAGAACCAGAAGGATCCGGGGATGCGGCAGGTCTGCGGCAGGCCGGGCTCGTAGGTCTCGGCGATGATGCGCAGTTTCTCCTTCGCCCGCGGGGTCTCCCACGCCTCCAACTCCGTGTCCATGCAGGCGAGATGGATGAGATGAACGCCGCGCCGGGCCTCTTCCAGGACCTCGCCGGTCCATGGCATCGGCATCTCGGTGCAGCGCTCCCACAGCGGGGTGGCGCGGCGCGCGGGCGGGGCGAAGGGGTCGGGGCCGAGGGCCTGTGCCTCGCGGGACCAGTGGCGGGCCACCAGGCGCAGATCGCGCATCTGCCAGTACCACCCCATCGACAGCACGAGGCACAGCGCTTCCTGCTCGTCGCGTGCCGTGACGGCGTGTTGCAGGGCGGCGCGGATGTTCTCGTTCTCGCGCTCCAGCCGCTCGATGGCGGCGAGTTGGCCAGAGCCGCGCAGCAACGGGTCGGTGGCGCGGGCGAGTTCGCGGTAGTACGTCAGGTGGGCGCGTTCGGTGCTCTCGCGCCGCCCCGCTTCGTCGAGCCGTTCGCCCGCGTACTCGGCGACGGTCTCCAGGAGCCGGTAGCGCATCTCCCCGCCGTCGCCCGAAGGCGCGGCCACCACCAGGGACTTGTCGACAAGCGAGCCGAGCGCCTCCAGGGCGACGGGTCCGCACACCGCCTCGGCGGCGGCGAGGTCACAGCCGCCGGCGAACACCGACAGCCGCCGCAGTACGTCCCGTTCGTCCTCGTCGAGCAGGTCCCAGGACCAGTCGACGACGGCCCGCAGGGTCTGCTGGCGGGGCAGGACGGTGCGGCTGCCGGAGGTGAGCAGACGGAAGCGGTCGTCGAGCCGGTCGGCGATCTGACGTGGGGTCAGCATCCGTAGCCGGGCGGCGGCGAGCTCGATGCCGAGGGGCAGTCCGTCGAGGCGCCGGCAGATCTCGGCGCAGGCCTCCGGATCGTCCTCGACCCGGAAGCCGGGCCTGGCCGCGGCCCCGCGCTCGGCGAGCAGCCGCAGGGCGACCGGCTCGGGCAACGGCTCCACCGGTCGCAGCAACTCCCCCGGTACGCCGAGGGGTTCACGGCTGGTGGCCAGCACTGTCAGACCGGGGCAGCGCTCCAGCAGCTCCTCGACGAGCCGGGCGGCGGCATCGACGACATGCTCACAGTTGTCGAGGACGATCAGCATGCGGCGCTTGGCACAGTGCTCGGCGAGCCGCTCGACGGGTTCGTCATGCCGGTCGCCGCCCACGACCCGGATCCCCTCGGCACCGGCGCCGTACAGCACGGTCTCACGGGCCCCTACGGCGGTGAGTACGGCCTCCGGTACGGCGTCGGGGTCGTCCACGGGCGCGAGCTCGGCCAGCCAGACCCCGTCCCGGACCACGTCCCGCACGGCCTGAGCGGCCTCCTGCGACAGCCGCGTCTTCCCGGCCCCACCGGGCCCGAACAAGGTGACGAGCCGGGCCGCCGCGAGGTCACCCCGGATCGCCTCGATGTCGGCCTCCCGGCCTACGAAGGAGGTGAGGCGGGCGCGGAGGTTGCTGGGGGGTGGGGGGTGGGGGTGGTTGGGGGGTGGGGGGTGGTTGGGGGTGAGGGATGCGGCGGGGGTGGGGGTTGTGGAGGGGGTGGGGGTTGCGGAGGGGGTGGGGGTTGCGGAGGGAGGGGTGCTGGACGTGGGGGTGCCGGGGGTGAGGGGGCCGGGGGCAGGGGTGCCGGAAGCGGGAGTGCCGGACGCGGGGGCACTGGGAACCGGAGTGCCGGACGCGGAGGTACCGGAAGCGGGAGTGCCAGACGCGGAGGTACCGGAAGCGGGAGTGCCAGACGCGGAGGTACCGGAAGCGGGGGTGCCGGAAGCGGGGGCACCGGAAGCGGGAGTGCCGGACGCGGAGGTACCGGAAGCGGGGGTGCCAGAAGTGGAGGCGTCCGCGCCGGGGACGGACGGGCCGTCGGCCTCGGGGCTGTCGCGGCCGGGGACACGACCGCCAGAGGCGCCGACGGCGGAAGCACCCGTCCCGTGGCCCGGCAGACCGTGGGAAGTTGACCCCGGACCGGCCGACGGCACAGAGGCGCCCCCGTCGGCGGCACCGGGCGACAGGACGGGCTCGCCCGCCGGGCCGCCGTGGGAAGTTGGCCCCGGACCAGCCGGCAGCACAGAGGCGTCCGCGCCGACCGACCCGGGCGGCGGGACGGGCTCGTCGCCCCGGTGAGTCGGCGCGGGCGAGCCCGTCGTCCGCGCGCCGAGGCCTCGGTGACCGCCGCTTCCGTCCGCCGGGCGGAGCAACTCCACGTGCAGTGCGCGCAGTTCCGGTCCCGGGTCTGCCCCGAGCCGGTCCGCCAGCAGCTGCCGTACGTCCTCGTAGGCGGCCAGCGCCTCAGCTGTGCGGCCCGCTTCGCGCAGGGCGCGCAGGCGCAGGGCCTGGAGGGGTTCGTCCAGGGGGTGGCTGTCGCACAGGGCGGTCAGCTCGGGCAGGGACTGGTCGGCGTGGCCGAGGGCGAGGGCGGCGGTGTGCCGGGCGCGCAGCACGTCGAGGCGCCGGGTGTCCCAGCGGGCCGCCTCGGCGGTGCGGTCGGGCAGGTCGACGAGGGCCGGGCCGCTCCACAGGGCGAGGGCGTCGTCGAACACGACGGCCGCCTTGGCGGGGTCGCCGTCGGCCAGCGCGCGCGTGCCCTCGCCGGCCAGCCGCTCGAAACGGTGCAGGTCGACGTCGTCGGGCGCGGCGGTCAGGCGGTAGCCGCCGTCCACCGAGGCGATCGCGTCCGCGCCGAGGGCCCGGCGCAGCCGGCCGACCAGAGCCTGGAGCGCGCCCGGCGCGTCGGCGGGCGGCGCACCGTCCCACACCTCGTCGACCAGGAGGCCCACGGGCACGGTACGGCCGGGCCGCAGGGCGAGCACGGTCAGCAGGGCGCGCAGCCGCGCCCCGCCGACGGGGAGGGGCGTGCCGTCGGCGTGGAAGGCCTGGGTGGTGCCGAGGATGCGGTAGCGCACGGGGTCCATTGTCTCCGGTGACGTCGAGGCCGGTCACGGGGTTCCGGCGGTGAGGCGCGAAGCGCTGTGACGCGGACATCACATAGTGGCGCCGAGTCCGGCACCGTCGGACACGAACGCCGCGCGGCCGAGCACCACCGCCGCGGAAAGGAGACACCGACGGAAATGCGAGGCCGACGGGCGCGGAAAGGCCGGAGGTCGACGCGGCACCGGTGGCTCATGACGCCGATCGGCCCGAATCCGCCGCGACGCCCTCAGCCACACCCGGCACCTCCAGCGTCACCACGCCCACCTTGTACGGAACCACTGACCGCACGCGAGACGTTCTCTCCCTGCGCCCGGTACCGTCGGGCAGTCCCACCCCGTGCCCGACCTCGTGCCCGACCGTCCAGGGAGCCCCATGACCACCGCCACCACCCGCCACAGCGACCGGCGGGTCAGCCCCGTCTTCGTCGGGATCGTCGCCGTCACGGCGGTGACGGGCTGGGCCACCTGGACCGGCTTCGCCGAGCAGCCCGGTGTGGCCGTGTTCCTGTTCGTGACGGCCGCGTGGATCGTCTCGCTGTGTCTGCACGAGTACGCGCACGCGCGCACCGCCCTGCACAGCGGCGACATCTCGATCGGCTCCAAGGGCTATCTCACGCTGAACCCGCTGAAGTACACGCACGCCCTGCTGAGCATCGTGCTCCCTGTGATCTTCGTGATCATGGGCGGGATCGGTCTGCCGGGCGGGGCCGTGTTCATCGAGCGCGGGCGGATCCGGGGGCGGTGGCGGCACAGTGTCATCTCGGCGGCCGGACCGTTGACCAACGTCCTGTTCGCCGTCGTCTGCACCGCCCCCTTCTGGCTGGACGCGCTGGACGGCGTGCCGCGGGACTTCCGGTTCGCGCTGGCCTTCCTCGCCCTGCTCCAGGTGACGGCCGCGCTCCTGAACTTCCTGCCGGTGCCCGGCCTGGACGGCTACGGGGTCATCGAGCCCTGGCTGTCGTACAACATCAAGCGCCAGGTGGAGCCGTTCGCGCCGTTCGGCCTGCTGTTCGTCTTCGCGCTGCTGTGGGTGCCGTCGATCAACACCGCGTTCTTCGACGTGATCGACTCGCTCCTGAGCAGCCTCGGGATCACCGACGTGGAGACGTACTGCGGTCAGGAACTGTTCCGCTTCTGGCAGGGCACGAACGAGTACTGCTCGATCAGCCCGTGACGGACCTGCGGGCCGCCCGGTCCCGGCGCAGGTAGTACCAGCTCATGTTGGACGACAGCCCCGCGACCAGGACCCACACGATCCCGATCCAGCTGCCCTGGAGAAACGAGAGCACCGCCGCGGCCACGGCGAGCACGCACGCGAAGAGGGCGAGGAGAGCGAGGCGGGGCATGGGGTCGGCTCCTGTCGGGGGACACTGCTTGCGGTGAACCAGTGTCCCCCATCGACTCATACGTCCGTGACGCGCAGCCCCGCGTGCGCCTTGTACCGGCGGTTCACGGAGATCAGGTTGGCGACCAGGGACTCGACCTGGTGGGCATTGCGCAGGCGCCCGGCGAAGATGCCGCGCATGCCGGGGATGCGGCCGGCCAGCGCCTGGACGATCTCCACATCGGCGCGCACCTCGCCGAGGACCATCACGTCGGTGTCGATCTCCTCGACCTCCGGGTCCTGGAGCAGGACCGCCGACAGGTGGTGGAAGGCGGCGGTGACCCGCGAGCCGGGCAGCAGGGCGGCGGCCTGTTCGGCGGCACTGCCCTCCTCGGGCTTCAGCGCGTACGCGCCCTTCTTGTCGAAACCGAGCGGGTTGACGCAGTCCACGACGAGCTTGCCGGCCAGCTCCTCGCGCAGGGATTCAAGGGTCTTGCCGTGGCCTTCCCAGGGCACGGCGACGATCACGATGTCGCTGCGGCGCGCGGTCTCGGCGTTGTCGGCGCCCTCGACGCCGTGGCCGAGTTCGTCGGCGGCGGCCTGCGCGCGGTCGGCGGCCCGCGAGCCGATGATCACCTTCTGACCGGCCCTGGCGAGCCGGTAGGCGAGGCCCTTGCCCTGCGGCCCGGTCCCGCCGAGCACGCCGACGACGAGCCCGGAGACGTCGGGAAGGTCCCAGGGATCCTTGGCGGGGGCCTTCTGCGCGCTGTCGGAACCAGTAGAACCAGAACCAGTAGCACCAGAACCAGTAGGACCAGGAGAACCAGTAGGAGCGGCGGCATCGGTAGAAGCGGTGGGATCGGTAGAGGGTGTGGGATCGGTAGAGGTCATGGGCCGACTTTACGTCCCGCCCCGCACGCCTCCCTCGCTCAGGTGAGACCCGTCACGGGTACCCGCCGGAAGACGATCCGCTCGTTCGCGCCGAAGTCGCCGGTCTCGTGGAGGAGTCCGACGGTGTCGGCGTCGACGCGGACGAGGTCGGAGTAGGCGGCGGGCAGGCCGTCGGCCGTGAAGACCGGGCGCCAGGTGCGGCCGCCGTCGGCGGAGGCGCGCAGGGTCATCAGGGCGCGCCCGCCGGGGAAGGCGGGGCCGGAGAAGAGGAGTACGTCGGGGTCGCGCAGTTGCAGGACGCTGCCCTGGCAGACGGGGCCGTCGAGGCCGGCCTGCGGGCGGAAGGGGATCGTGAGCGTCCTGCCGCCGTCCTCGGAGTGGGCGTCGGCGCGGTTGCCGGGGGACGGGGAGTCGTTGCGGGTGTTGAAGTAGACGCGGCCGTCGGGGAGTTCGGCGGCGGTGGTCTCGTTGACGTTGATGCGGCCGTCGGTGTTCTGGTCCAGGTAGCCGAGGTACCAGGTCTGGCCGCGGTCGTCGCTGAGCAGGCAGTGGCCGCTGTTGTACTTGGCCTCGGTGCCGGTGTCCGCGCCGGTCGGCGGCAGCGTGTGGTTGGCGGGGACGACGATCCGGCCGGTGCTCAGCTGGAGGGCGTGGCCGGGGGTGGTGGCGTACCAGCGCCAGCCGGGCTTCTTCACGGACTCGGTGATCTCTCTGGGGCTCGACCAGGTGACGCCGTCGTCGTCGCTGTGCTGGACCCAGACGCGGCGGCCGTCGGCGTCGGGCACCTTGCCGCGCAGGATGGCGTCCTCCGAGGCGGAAGCGGCGGAGCGGACGTGGACGAGCAGGATCCGGCCGGTGTCGAGGACGACCGGGGCGGGATTGCCCGCGAGATGGGGGCCGTTGGTAGCGGCGGCCTTCAGCGGGCCCCAGGTTCGGCCGCCGTCCGTCGAGCGCTTCACGACGATGTCGATATGTCCCCAGTCGCGCGCGGACTCGACGCGGCCCTCGCAGAAGGCGAGCAGGGTGCCCGCGGCGGTGACGACGACCGCCGGGATCCGGAAACTCGCGTAGCCCTCGCGGCCGGCGCGGAAGGGGACGGTGGCTGTCGGCATAGTGAACTCCTCGCTGGGCAGACCCTGGGTTCGACCGATTGCCCAAGTTGGGCGAATTCGGGGTGAACTGGGAGTCACGAACGACTGATTACGGCAGGATGCGGGCGTATGGATGCCGTTAGGGTCGCGTTGTTGCGCGAAGTGCTCGCCGGGACCGAGTGGTTGGGGGCCGCGCGCCGGTTCGCGGGAGCGTTGCGGGGGTCCGTGGTGTCGCACGGCGGCGGGCTGCTGCTCGTCGGCACGCCGGAGTACGAGCCGTGGCATCTCGCGGCGCATCTGGTGGACGAGGCGGCGTGGTCGGGGACGCCGGAGCTGGCCCCGACCCTCGTACGGCATGGGGCGCGCGCGTCGGATCCGGCGCATCTCGCGGTCGGCCTGGGGCGGCTCGCCGCGGCGCGACGGGGCGAGACGCTGCTCGTGGTGTCGCCGCGGGGACCGGGCGCCGGGCTGCTGGAGCGGGTGCACGACGCCCGGCGGGCCGGGGCGACGGTGCTGGCGCTCGGGGCGGACGGGGCGGACGGGGGCGAGCTGACGGCGATGGCGCACGAGTCGCTGGGCGTGCCGGAGGGTGCCGAACTGGACCTGGACACCGTGCAGCACCTGGTGAGCGCGGCGGCCGGGGAGAACGTGGTGCCGACGCCGCGGGGACGCCGGCGCCTGAGGGACAGGCTGTCCCAACTGATGGACGAACTGACGGCACCGCCGCCTGCCCCCTGGTGACGATCACCCACCGCGACAGGCAAGACTCGGCCGGTTTCCACGTCCGTCGAGCACGGCGTTCGTAAAGCAGTTGTTCGTCGGGGGTTCGCGACCGAACATGACCCCTCGTGACCGCCCCTCCCTCCGGCCTCCGCGCCCTCCTCCCCGACCTCGCTCCCTGGCGGGCGTCCGTCGACTTCCGCAGGCTCTGGCTGTCGGGGCTGATCACGAACTTCGGGAGTTTTCTGACCTTCGTCGCGCTGCCGGTGCAGATCAAGGAACTCACGGGATCCGCGGCGGCCGTAGGAGCGATCGGGGCCGTCGAACTCGTACCGCTGATCGTGTTCGGTCTGTACGGCGGTGCGCTCGCGGACGCCTGGGACAAGCGGAAGCTGATCGTGTGGACGGAGGCCGGGCAGGGCGTGCTGGCCGTGGTGCTGTTGGTCAACGCACTGCTGCCGAGCCCGGCTCTCTGGCCGCTCTACCTGGTCGCCGCCTGCTCCTCCGCCCTCGGCTCGGTGCAACGGCCCGCACTGGACTCGCTGATGCCCCGCATCGTGGCCCACGAGCACCTGCCGGCCGCGGCCTCGCTCAACTCGCTGCGCTGGCAGGTCGGCGGCGTCGCGGGCCCGGCGCTGGCGGGCGTGGTCGTCGCGTACGCGGGGCTCGGCTGGGCCTACGCCGTGGACCTGGTCACCTTCGCCGTCTCGGTGGTGTTCTGCGTTCGCCTGTCGCCCTCCCCCGCCTCGCACGAGGCGCGAAAGCCCTCGCTCAGGTCCATCCTCGAAGGCGGCCGGTACGCCTGGAGCCGCAAGGAACTCCTCGGCACGTACGTCATCGACATCGCGGCGATGTTCTTCGCGATGCCGCTCGCCGTGCTGCCCTTCCTCGCGGACGAGCTGGACGCGGAGTGGTCGCTCGGCCTGATGTACGCGTCCATCCCGGCCGGGGCGCTGCTGGTGAGCCTGACCAGCGGCTGGACCTCGCGGATGCACCGGCACGGGCGGATCGTGGTCGTGTCGGCCGCGCTGTGGGGCCTGGCGATCGCCGCCGCCGGGGTCTGCGGGAACGTATGGCTGGTGCTGCTGTTCCTGGTCGTCGGCGGCGGCTGCGACATGGTCAGCGGGATCTTCCGGGGTGCCATGTGGAACCAGACGATCCCGGACGAGCTGCGCGGCCGGCTCGCCGGGATCGAGTTGCTGTCCTACTCGGTGGGGCCGCAGCTCGGTCAGGTGTGGGTGGGCGGCATGGCCGCCTGGCGCGGTGTGCGGACGTCCGTCTGGTCGGGCGGGCTGTTGTGCGTGGGCGCGGTGGGGCTGATGGCTCTGTGCCTGCCGAAGCTGATGACGTACGACGTGCGGACGAACGAGCACGCGGTGCGGCTGCGCGACCAGCGGACGGCAGCCGCACAAGCACAGACAGAGGCACAGACAGAGGGAGAGGCACAGACAGAGGGAGAGGCACAGACACAGACACGGACACAGACAGAGACCGCCTGATCAGTCGTCGTTCCCGTCCCGGCCCGCCGCCTGGGCGTCGTGCCACTTCGGGTCGTTCTCCCACTCGAGGTTGCGCTCGCGGGCCGTCTCCATGGCGTGCTCGGCCTCCTTGCGGGTGGCGTACGGCCCGAAGCGGTCCTTCGCCGGGCACTCCGGGCCCTCCTCGACCTTCTTGTGCTCCAGGCAGTAGTACCACTCGCCCGGTTTCCCGACGGTCCGCTTCTTGAACAGGGGCATGACCGGCTCCTCTCGCCAGGGACATGTTCCCCCATGGCCGCTGGTTAGACTCGCTGGCATGTCTGGCCAGTCGCTGCTTGTACCAGGGGAGCTGTCTCCCGTCCGTTCCGTGCCCGGAAACATCCGCCGTCCCGAATACGTCGGCAAACCCGCGCCGACGCCGTACACCGGGCCGGAGGTGCAGAGCCCCGAGACGATCGAGGCGATGCGGATCGCCGGGCGGATCGCCGCGCGGGCGATGGAGGAGGCCGCGAAGCTGATCGCGCCGGGGGTCACCACCGACGAGCTGGACAAGGCGGCGCACGACTACATGTGCGACCACGGCGCCTACCCCTCGACGCTCGGCTACCGCGGCTTTCCGAAGTCGCTGTGCACGTCCGTCAACGAGGTCATCTGCCACGGGATTCCCGACTCCACCGTGTTGCGCGACGGCGACATCGTCAACCTGGACGTGACGGCGTACATCGGCGGCGTGCACGGCGACAACAACGCGACGTACCTCGTCGGGGACGTCGACGAGGAGAGCCGGCTGCTGGTCGAGCGGACCCGGGAGTCCCTCAACCGCGCGATCAAGGCGGTCCGGCCGGGCCGGCAGATCAACATCATCGGGCGGGTCATCGAGTCGTACGCGAAGAGGTTCGGGTACGGGGTGGTGCGGGACTTCACGGGACACGGGATCAACTCGTCGTTCCACTCCGGGCTGATCATCCCGCACTACGACAGCCCGCAGGCGACGACCGTCATCCAGCCCGGGATGACCTTCACGATCGAGCCGATGCTGACGCTCGGCACGCACGAGTACGACATGTGGGACGACGGCTGGACGGTCGTGACGAAGGACCGGAAGCGGACGGCCCAGTTCGAGCACACGCTGGTGGTGACGGAGACGGGGGCGGAGATCCTGACGCTGCCGTAGCCCGCCGGCCCGGTTGTTCGCGGTTGTTCCCGGTTTTTCTGGTGGCCCGCTCTCCTCGGAGGGCGGGCCTTTCGTATGTGGGTTCGGTGGAGTTTCGGGGTAACGTTTTTACCGACAGAGGGTCGGCAAAAGCGTTGACTTAGGTAAGCCTAACCATAGAGAATCTGGGCTCATGGACTCCTTCTCGGCACTGATCCGTACCGCCTCTCACGAGCAGCACGTGGAGGCGAACTCCTCGACGTTCATGAGCGACATGCTCGGCGGCAGGCTCGGCGTCGACGCGTACGCGCGCTACACCGAGCAGCTGTGGTTCGTGTACGAGGCACTGGAGGCCGGTGCCGAGCGGCTGGCGTCGGACCCGGTGGCCGGCCCCTTCATCCGGCCGGAGCTGTTCCGCGGCGCCTCGCTGGAGCGGGACCTGGCGCATCTGCGCGGCTCGGACTGGCGCGCGGGCGCCGCCGCACTGCCCGCCACCCGGGCGTACACGGCGCGGATCGAGGAGTGCGCGCGGACCTGGCCGGCCGGTTACGTCGCCCACCACTACACCCGCTACCTCGGCGACCTCTCCGGCGGCCAGGTCCTCCGGGACACCGCCGAGAAGACGTGGGGCTTCGCCAAGAAGGGCGACGGGGTCCGGTTCTACGTGTTCGAGGAGATCTCCAACCCGGCCGCGTTCAAGCGGGTTTACCGGTCGCTGCTGGACGAGATCCGGGCGGACGACCTGGAGAAGCAGCGGATGGTGGCGGAGTGCAAGCGGGCGTTCGCCTCGAACATCGAGATCCTGCACGCCCTGGGCGAGGAGTTCTCCGTGCCGGCGTGAGCGCCTCCTCGCCTCACCGTTCTCACCGTTCGAGAAACACCCGGCCGCCGACCTCCACCCAGTCCCCCGGCTGGGGAGCCGTGAGGATCTGGGAGCCCGCGCCCTGTGTGATGTTGAGGGCGCGGCCCAGTTGGTGGGTGAGCAGCAGTGCCGCCGCGCCCGTCGCCTCGTCCTCCTCGATGCCGTCGTCGCGCCCGGGGAAGGCGCGGGCACGCACGCGGCCCGCGGCCTCGTCCTCCCAGGCCCAGGCGTAGATCCACTCCCCCGGCGGCGGGACGGCCAGATCGTCGACCTCGGCGGCCGTGGCGTACCGGCGCAGCGTGCGCGGCGGGACCCATTCCGCTCGCGCCTCGATCCAGCTGAACTCGCCGTCCAGGCGGGTGCCCACCACCCCGGCGGGGATGATCAGTTCGGGCACGTCGAGCAGCCAGGCCGTGCCGACGCAGGGGTGGCCGGCGAAGGGCAGGCGCAGGGTCGGCGTGTAGATGTCGATGACGCCGCGCTCGGGGTCGTCCACGAACACGGTCTCGCTGAAACCGAGTTTCGCGGCGAACGCCTGCCGTTCGTCCGGGTCGGGCAGCACGGAGCCCTCACGGACGACGCCGAGCTCGTTGCCGTATCCGCCGTTGCCTCCGCAGAAGACGCGGAGTACGTCGTAGTCAGTCACGCGGGCATTCAAGCATCACACGGGCGGCGAGGTCCTCGCGGATTGGTAAGGCTAACCTAAGCCAGGGTGGTATCGAGGGGGAGGCGCAATGACCGTACTGGAGAAGGCCGCAGCGAGGACCGCGGCCGAAGTCCCGCCCCACAGACGGCGTTCCGCCCCCTGGCTGCTGACCGTCGGGCTCGTCGTCGCGCTGCTCGTGCTCGTGCCGGTCGCGGCCGGGATCGGCGCCTATCCGGTGCCGGTCGCGGACGTGCTCGCCTCCGTGCGGCACAGAGTCGGGCTCGGGGGCGGGGAGTTGGACCGGGTCGCCGAGTCGGTGCTGTGGAACGTCCGCTTCCCGCGGATCGTGCTCGCGCTGCTCATCGGCGCCTCGCTGGGCTGCGCGGGGGCGCTGATGCAGGGGGTGTTCGGCAATCCGCTGGCCGAGCCGGGCGTCATCGGCGTCTCCTCGGGCGCGGCGGTCGGCGCGGTCGCCGCGATCGCGTTCGGCGTCGACTTCCTCGGCACGTGGACGGTTTCGGTCTTCGCCTTCGGGGCCGGGCTCGCCACCGTCTTCCTGGTGTACGCGATGTCGCGCGACGGCGGCCGTACGGAAGTGGTGACGCTGATCCTCACCGGCATCGCGGTGAACGCCTTCGCGGGCGCGGTGATCGGGCTGTTCCTGTTCTTCGCGGACACCGCCGCCGTCCAGCAGATCACCTTCTGGCAGCTCGGTTCGCTCGCCCAGGCGACCTGGCCGAAGGTGCTCGCGGTGCTGCCGTGCGCGGCGGTCGGGCTGCTCGTCGCGCCGCTGTACAGCCGCCGCCTCGACCTGCTGGCGCTCGGTGAACGGCCGGCGAGGCATCTGGGCGTGGACGTGGAGCGGCTGCGGATCCTGCTGGTCCTCGTCATCGCGCTGCTGACGGCGGCCGCGGTGAGCGTCGCCGGGATCATCAGCTTCGTCGGGCTGGTCGTACCGCACCTGCTGCGGATGGCGGCCGGCCCCGGGCACCGGTTCCTGGTGCCGGGCAGCGCGCTGCTCGGCGCGCTGGTGCTGCTCGCGGCGGATCTGGCGGCCCGCACGATCGCCGCGCCCGCCGAACTGCCGCTCGGTGTGTTGACCGCCCTGCTGGGCAGTCCGTTCTTCTTCTGGCTGCTGCGCAGGACGCGGCGCAGGCAAGGGGGTTGGGCATGAGGGTCCTGCGGGACATGAGGGTCCTGCGGGACATGAGGGTCTTGCGGGACATGAGGTTCCTGCGCAACCGTCCGACACCGCCGCCTCCGGCGCGGCCCGGTGACGTACTCGCCCGCGCCGAGGCGCTGAGTGTGCGCCTGGGCACCCGCGAGGTGCTCCACCGCGTCGACGTGACCGTCCGCGCCGGCGAGGTGCTCGCCCTCGTCGGCCCCAACGGGGCGGGCAAGTCGACCCTGCTCGGCGCCCTCGCCGCCGATCTGCCGCCCGCCGCCGGGGTCGTACGCATCCACGGCCGCCCGGCGACCGAGTGGTCCGCGCCCGAACTCGCCCTGCGCCGCGCGGTCCTCCCCCAGTCCGCCACGCTCTCCTTCCCCTTCCCGGTCGAGGAGGTCGTCCGGATGGGCCGGGCGCCCTGGGCCGCCCTCGGCCCGACGGACGACGACCCGACGGACGACGACCCGGCGGACAACGACCCGACGGACCACGACCTGGCCGTGGCCGAGGCGATGGCCGCGACCGAGGTGACCGCCTTCGCCCTACGGCCGTTCTCCTCGCTCAGCGGCGGCGAGCGGGCCCGGGTCGCGCTCGCCCGGGTGCTCGCCCAGCGCGCCCCCCTGCTGCTGCTCGACGAGCCGACGGCGGCCCTCGACCTCAAGCACCAGGAACTGGTGCTGCGGGTGTGCCGGGAGCGGGCGCGGGCCGGGGACGCGGTGGTCGTCGTCCTGCACGACCTCGGCCTCGCGGCGGCCTACGCGCACCGGGTCGCGATCCTGCACGCCGGCCGGGTCGTCGCCGACGGCCCGCCGGCCGAGGTCTTCTCCGACCGGCTGCTGACGGAGGTCTACGACCAGCCCGTCGAGGTGCTTCCCCATCCACGGACCGGAGAGGTTCTGGTGACGCCGCGCCGGGATGCTTGACGGACCCTTGACTCTCCCATGGGGTCCGTTTTAGGCCACCGTGACCGCGGCGTGCTCATACGGCGTCCATGAGAGCTGAATCACCGCATGCGTGGTTATCGCACAGGTAATCCTTAGCTACATTAGGCGAGCCTCACCTTACGTGAGGTGCGTCACGCGTACTTTCGGCCATTCCCTGGAGCCCGCATGCGAGCCGTCAGACTCTCCGTTCTCACCGCTGCCGCCACCGCGGCGGCGCTGGCCGTCGTCACCGGCTGCACCGAGAAAAGCAGCTCCGAAAGCGGCGACGGCGTCGTCAACGTGACGGCGACGGACGACAAGTGCGAGGTGTCCAAGAAGGAGTTCCCGGCCGGGCACGTGGAGCTCGCCATCGAGAACAAGGGCTCCAAGGTCACCGAGGTCTACATCCTCTTCCCGGACGACCGGATCGTCACCGAGCGCGAGAACATAGGCCCCGGCACCAAGCAGAAGGTCACCGCCGAGGTGAAGGCCGGCGACTACACGATCGCCTGCAAGCCCGGCATGAAGGGCGACGGCATCCGCCAGGACGTCAAGGCCACCGGCGGCACGGTCGCCAAGCGCGACCCGCGCCTGGACAAGGCCGTCGCCGCCTACCGCGCGTACGTGCAGACGCAGGCCGACGAGACGTTGCCGCTCGCCGAGACCTTCGCCAAGGCGGTCGAGGACGGCGACATCGAGGCCGCCAAGAAGGCCTACGCGCCCTCCCGCATCGGCTGGGAGCGCACCGAGCCGGTCGCGGAGTCCTTCGGAGACATCGACCCGAAGGTCGACGTCCGCGCGGACGGCCTGGAGGACGGCCAGAAGTTCACCGGCTGGCACCGCCTGGAGAAGGCCCTCTGGCAGGACAAGAAGATCGGCGCCGAGGAGAAGACCCTCGCCGGCCTGCTGATCACCGACCTGAAGGACTGGCAGAAGCGGGTCGGCAAGGCCGACATCACCCCGACCTCCATGGCCAACGGCGCCAAGGAACTCCTCGACGAGGTCGCCACCGGCAAGGTCACCGGCGAGGAGGAGCGTTACTCGCACACCGACCTCGTGGACTTCAAGGCCAACGTCGAGGGCGCCGAGAAGTCGTACGAGCTGCTGAAGCCGGTGGCGCAGGAGAACGACGCGGCGCTGGTCACCGAGCTGGACAAGCAGTTCGCCGCGCTGAACACGCTGCTGGACAAGTACCGGGCGGACAAGACGTCATACGACTTCACCTCGTACGACAAGGTCAGCAAGGCCGAGCAGAAGCAGCTGTCGGACGGCGTCAACGCGCTCGCGGAGCCGCTGTCCAAGCTCGCCGCCGCCGTCGTCGCGAAGTGAAGCGGGAGCACGGTCATGACGGACAACTCCAAGGAAACGGACAACTCCGAGGAAGCCGAGGCCGCCACGCCCTCCCGGCGCGCGCTGATCGGCTGGGGCGGTGCCGGGCTGGCGCTCGGTGCCGTCGCGGCAGGCGGCACGGTGGCGATGACCCGGACCGGTGACGATGCCGCCCCGGCCGGCGCCGAGACCGGTGCCGCGGTCGCCTTCCACGGCGACCAGCAGGCGGGCATCGCCACCCCGGTGCAGGACCGGCTGCACTTCGCCGCGTTCGACGTGACGACCGACGACCGTGCCGCCTTCGTGCGGATGCTGAAGGACTGGACGGAAGCCGCACGGAAGTTGACCGCCGGACGCGCGGTCGGCGAGGGCGCCTACGGCGGGCTCGCCGAGGCGCCGCCGGACGACACCGGCGAGGCGCTGGGCCTCAAGCCGTCGCGGCTGACGCTGACGATCGGGTTCGGGCCGTCGCTGTTCGGGAAGTTCGATCTCGCGGGCGAGCGTCCCGAAGCGCTGGTCGACCTGCCCAAGTTCGCCGGTGACAACCTCGACAAGAACCGCAGCGGCGGCGATCTGTGCATCCAGGCCTGCGCGGACGACCCCCAGGTCGCGGTGCACGCGATCCGCAACCTGGCCCGGATCGGCTTCGGCAAGGTCGTCATCCGCTGGTCGCAGCTCGGCTTCGGCAAGACGTCGTCGACCACGCCGGACGCGCAGACCCCGCGCAACCTGATGGGCTTCAAGGACGGCACCCGCAACATCGCGGGCACGGAGAGCGACCGGCTGAAGAAGTTCGTGTGGGTCGACGAGAAGGACGGTCCCGACTGGATGGCGGGCGGCTCCTACCTCGTCGCCCGCCGCATCCGCATGCACATCGAGACCTGGGACCGCACCTCGCTCCAGGAGCAGGAGGACATCTTCGGCCGCGACAAGGGCGAGGGCGCCCCGGTCGGCAAGGCCAGGGAGCGCGACGAGCCGTTCCTGCAGGCGATGAAGCCCGACGCGCACGTCCGGCTCGCACACCCGGACACCAACCACGGGGCGACGATCCTGCGCCGCGGCTACTCCTTCACCGACGGCACGGACGGCCTCGGCCGCCTGGACGCGGGCCTGTTCTTCCTGGCCTACCAGCGGGACGTCCGCAAGGGCTTCGTCCAGGTCCAGCGCAACCTGGCCACGGACGCGCTCAACGAGTACATCCAGCACGTGGGTTCGGCGGTGTTCGCCGTCCCGCCGGGCGTCCAGGACTCCGCCGACTGGTGGGGCAGCACGCTGTTCTCCAAGTCCTCCAAGTCGTCCGAGTCCTCCGAGTCCTCCGAGTCCTCCGAGTCCTCCGAGGAGGCGTAGTCCGTGTTCTCCAACTACCTGATCGGTCTGCGCGAAGGGCTGGAAGCCAGTCTCGTCGTCTGCATCCTCATCGCCTACCTGGTCAAGACGGACCGCCGGGACGCGCTGCGGCCCATCTGGATCGGCATCGGCGTCGCCATCGCCCTCGCTCTCGGCTTCGGCAGCGCCCTCGAATTCGGCTCCCAGGAGCTGACGTTCGAGGCGCAGGAGGCGCTCGGCGGCTCGCTGTCGATCGTCGCGGTCTGCCTGGTGACGTGGATGGTGTTCTGGATGCGGCGCACCGCCCGGCACCTGAAGACCGAGCTGCACGGCAAGCTGGACGCGGCCCTGGCGATGGGCACGGGCGCCCTGGTCGCCACCGCCTTCCTCGCGGTGGGCCGAGAAGGCCTGGAAACCGCCCTGTTCGTATGGGCGTCGGTGCACGCGGCGAGCGACGGCACCCCGCGCCCGCTGATCGGCGTCGCCCTGGGCATCCTGACGGCGGTGTTCCTGGGCTGGCTGTTCTACCGCGGCGCCCTGCGCATCAACCTCGCCAAGTTCTTCACCTGGACCGGCGGCATGCTGGTCGTCGTGGCCGCGGGCGTGCTGGCGTACGGCGTGCACGACCTTCAGGAGGCCGACCTGGTTCCGGGCCTGACCGACAAGGCCTTCGACATCAGCGACACCATCCCGCCGGACAGTTGGTACGGCACCCTTCTGAAGGGCATCTTCAACTTCCAGCCGGATCCGACGGTCCTCCAGGTCACGGTGTGGCTGCTGTACCTGATCCCGACGCTCGCGCTCTTTCTCGCCCCGGTAGGGTTCGCCTCCGGGAAGGGGAAGGTGAAGGAACCTGATGAGCAGGGATCGCGGCCCTCGAAGGCTCCGCAGGCTTGACCGGAGCGCACTGATAGCGGCCTCACTGACCGCTTTGTCGTTGACAGCGAGCGGTTGCATGGTGGTGCACGGAGAGCGGGAGGTGCTCCCCGCGACGACCCGCGCGGAGGCCGCCAAGGCGCTCCAGCAGTTCACCACCGCATACAACGCCGCCGACAAGGCGTACGACAGCTCGCTGGACGCCGACCATGTCACCGGCGCCCTCTCCGACATCGACAAGGCCCGGCTGAAGGCCGGCGCCGCGAACAGTCCGGACGGCAATCCGGCGCACACCCCGCTGGAGCTGTCGGACGCGAAGTACACGATTCCGAAGAAGGCGGGCTGGCCGCGCTGGTTCCTCGCCGACGCGGCCGGCAACAAGGGCGGCAGCGCCCGCTGGCTGCTGGTGTTCACCCGGGGCAGCCTGGACGAGCCGTGGGAAGTGGCGTATCTGACGCTGGTGGCTCCCGGCAACGTGCCGGAGTTCAAGCAGGACGCGGACGGCTGGGCCGAGCCCGTACCGGTGAACTCGACCCAACTGGCCGTCACGCCCAAGGACTTGAGCAAGGACTATTCGACGTACCTCAAGAGCGGCGGGGACACCTTCGCGCCCGGTACGCACACCAGCGACTGGCGTGCGCTGCGCCAGAAGGACTCCGAGCGGCCCGGCCTCGTCACGCAGTACATCGACGAGCCGCTGGCGAGCGGCGACTACGCGCCGCTCGCGCTGCGCACTGCGGACGGGGCGGCGCTGGTGTTCTTCACCACGCACCACTTCGAGAAGCAGACGGCCGCCCCGAGCACCTCGGTCCCCACCCCCACCAAGGACGTCCTCGCCCTGACGACCGGTGAGATCAAGCAGTCGCTCACCATGGAGTTCGTCTCCAACGAGGTGGCCCTGGACCCGGCGAAGGGCTCGGCCGACCAGCAGGTGACGGTCCTGGGCCGGATCCAGGGACTGACGGCGGCGCAGGGCGAGTAGGCAGTCGCGGGCTGGGCTTCGGAGGTCAGCCCAGCATGTCCTCGATGAGGTCGGCGGCCCGCGCGGTACCGCCCTCGGCCAGCGCGTCGGCCCTCAGGCGGGCCGAGCGACGGGCGACCTCCGCGTCGGCGACGAGTTCGGTCAGGGCCCTGCGCAGGGTCTCGGCGGTGGCGTCCGGGGTGTCGATACGGCGTGCCACGCCCAGCTCCACCAGCCGGTCGGCGTTGAGGAACTGTTCCGCGCCCTGCGGGACCGCGATCATCGGGACCCCGGCCAGCAGCCCTTCGCAACTGCTGCCCATGCCCGCGTGGGTGACGAAGGCGTCGGCCTGGTCCAGGATCGCCAACTGCGGTACCCAGGAGTGCACTTCGACGTTGGGCGGGATCTCGCCGAGTTCCTTCGGATCGGTGCGCTTGCCGATCTGGAGGACGACGTGCCAGCCGGGCAGGTTGCCGTACGCCGCCAGACACTGACGGTAGAACTCCGGTTGGTCGGTGTACGCCGAGCCCAGGGAGATCAGCAGGACGTGCTCCGCGCCGGCGGGACGTGTCCAGGTGTCCTCACTTCCCCGCGGGCGGGTACAGCGGCCGACGAAGGTCACGGTGTCGGTGTCGACCTGGTCCGCGTGCGGTTGCATCGCTCGCGGGATCAGGGCCAGAGTGTGCGCGGGGCGGCCGGAGAAGGCGTCCATGTCCGTGGTGGACGCGCCGCAGTCGGCGAGCCACCGCGCGAACCTCGCCCGGTAGGCGTCGGCGCCCGGCAGTCGCCAGATGTGTGCGGCGACGTCCTGGTCGTAGCCCTCCCAGGCCACGAAGGTCGGGGACAGCTGCATGAGCGGACGGCCCTGGGCCTCGGCGAGGGCGCGTCCGGCGTAGGCGCCGATGTCGTAGAGGTAGAGGTCCGCGGGGTCCTGGTCGTAGGTGGCGCGCAGGTGCGGGAGGACCTGTTCGGCCTCGTCGAGGAAGAGGGTCATCGCGGCGATGGGGTCCTCGGGCCAGTGGTTGTCGGAGACCGGCAACACCGTGGTGTACGGGACGAGTTCGGCGCCGGCGGCCGTGATCAGGTCGGCCCTGGCCGGGTCGTTGGCGTAGGTCACGCGGTGACCTCGGGCCACCAGCTCGCGGATGACCTCGATGCTGGGCAGGACGTGACTGACGGCGGGGACGCCGACCATCGTGATATGGGCACGGCGACGGGACACGGCAGGCATGCGAGAAATGGGAGAACACTCGTTTCAGGTCTACGGCACCAGGGCGCGGCCAACGGCGGCCGGGCATCTCGATTACGGCTGGCCGCTTACGGCTTACGGCTTACGGCGGAGGTCCGGGGCGGCGGCCTCCAGGTCCGCGATGCTGCCCGACATGATCGTGCGCACGTGCTCGGTGATATGCCCCACGGGCCAGTCCCACCAGGCCACCGCGAGGAGCCGGGCGATGTCCGGTTCGCGGAAGCGGGTGCGGATGAGCCGGGCCGGGTTGCCGCCGACGATGCCGTAGTCGGGCACGTCCGCGGTGACCACGGCGCCGGTGCCGATGATCGCGCCGTGTCCGATCCGGACGCCGGGCATGACGGTCGTGCCGTGGCCGAACCAGACGTCGTGGCCGACGACGGTGTCCCCGCGGTTCGGCAGACCGGTGAGCAGGTCGAAGTGGTCGGCCCAGGAGCCGCCCATGGTGGGGAAGGGGAAGGTGGAGGGGCCGTCCATGCGGTGGTTGGCGCCGTTCATGATGAACCGGACTCCCGTGCCCAGTGCGCAGAACCGGCCGATGACGAGCTTCTCCGGCCCGTAGTGGTAGAGCACGTTGCGCGTCTCGAACGCGGTGGGGTCGTCCGGATCGTCGTAGTAGGAGTACTCCCCCACCTCTATCAGCGGGGACTTCACCAGCGGCCTGAGCAGTACCACCCGGGGCTGCTCGGGCATCGGATGGAGCACGGTCGGGTCTGCGGGTAACGGCATGGCGAGCGATTCCTTGATGGGATGTGCCCAGGTCAGCGGCGCGAGGGCCAGGCCGCGCTCACGTGGTCGCGTCCCGGGTGCTCGCCGACGTGGCGGGCGCAGGCGTCAGTGAGGATTTCCAGGAGGGTCAGCGGGTCGGGCAGCGGGTGCTCGGGGCCGCGTACCCAGTGCACACTCTGGTCACCGGGGAGCCGGGCGGGCGGGACGAGGACGTAGGAGCCGCGGCAGTGCCAGCGCAGGCCCGGGTGCTCGTCCATCGTCTCGGGATGGCAGTCCAGCTCGCACGGCCACCACTCGTCCTCCTCCTCGGGGGTGCCGCGGGTGAGGGTGAAGAAGAGCAGGCGGCCGTCGTCGCTCTCGGCGACCGGGCCGACCTCGATGCCGGAGGCGAGCAGCCGCTCCAGCGCCTGGCGGCCGGCTTCGAGGGGGACGTCCAGGACGTCGTGCACCATGCCGGTCGCGGTGATGAAGTTGGCCTGCGGCTGGTGCCGGGCCCACCGCTCGATCTGGGCGCGGTCGGTGGTCGACTGGGTCTGCCAGGCGAACGACACCGGGTGCCGGGCGGGAGTGGGACAGCCGACGCGGTCGCAGGAACAGCGGTAGTCGGCGGCCGGGTAGGCGGCCGGCGCCAGCGGCAGGCCGGCTTCGGCGGAGGCGAGCAGCAGGGCCTCACGACCGCCGTCGCCGGCGGCCTCCTTGGGGCGGCGTCCGCGCAGCCACTGGGAGAGTTTGCCCTGCCGGCCGGTGCGATCGCCGAACTCCGCGCTCATCTATCCCCTCGCCTCGCTGTTGTGCGGAACAGCATGCCCTATGGTCCCACTATCCTGCGCTTCGGGGGGCCGGAGCCGGCAAGCGGGCCAGGTGGGACGGGGGTGCGGGGGGCGCTCAGCGGGGCGCGATGCCGTGGAGGGCGTAGTCGACGAGGGTGTCGGTGTACTCGTAGGAGATCGGGCCCGTGTACTGGAGCCAGCGCTGGGCCAGCGGTGAGATGAAGAACTCCAGGGCGATGCGCGGGTCGATGTCGGGGCGCACCTCACCGGCCTCCTGCGCGGCGCGCAGCCGGTCGACGTAGAGCTGGAGTGACGGTTCCATGAGCGTGGCCGCGCACCTGCGGCCGAGTTCTTCGTCGAGCAGCCCCTCGGCGGCCAGGGCCCGTGACGGCGCCGCGTACCGGGGGTCCTTCAACTGGTCGACGGTGGCCCGTAGTACGGCCTTGATGTCGGCGGCGAGGTCACCGGTGTCCGGGATGACGTACGGCTCCGCACCCGCCTCCCGCGATGCCTGTGCGAAGAGGTCGAGATACGCCTCCAGCAGGACGTCCGCCTTCGACGACCACCACCGGTAGATCGTCTGCTTGCCGACGCCGGCGCGGGCCGCGATGCCCTCGATGGTGGTCCGGGGGTAGCCGAGCTCGACGACGAGTTCGAGGGCGGCGTCGTAGATCGCGCGGCGGGACTTCTGGCTGCGGCGGGTGGTGTCCGGGGTGGACTTCTGGAGGGTCATGCGTCGAATTTAACAGGTTGACAAGACGGTGCGTCTCGCTCGACAGTGAGTCTCATGCAAGAGCGAGACGATACGTCTCGTCACTTCGATGGGCATCAATGGACATCAGGAGGAGGCTGTCATGGCCCGAGGCGGGGAAAACATGCTGGGCGTCGGCGGCACGCGGAGGAACCTCGGCCGCAAGGCCCTGCGGGGCAGCGCCCAGGACGGCCCGTTCGGCGGTGGAGTCGACCGCCAGGCCCAGAAGCAGGAGCTGCTGCGCAAGCTTCAGGAAGAACGCACGAGTAAGGGGAGCAAGGAGGAGCGTGCGAGTGAGGAGGGGCGTGCGAGTGACGAGTCGTCGTGACTAGGGCTGGCCCGCCGGCGGCCAGGCGTCGCCCCAGGCGGGTGGCTGCGACATAGGCGGGGCGTCTCGATGGTGGCGGGTGCGGGTCGTCGGGCGGGTTTTCTTCGCCACCGCCGCCCCTACCCGCCTCGGGCGGCGCGGACGTTTCGCATGCTCGTAGGCTCCCAGGGTGATTGAGACCATCGTGTTCGACATCGGCGAGACGATCACCCGCGACGATCGCTACTGGGCTTCGTGGGCCGACTGGTTGAACGTCCCCCGACACACCCTCTCCGCACTCGTCGGCGCTGTTGTCGCCCAGGGGCATGACAACGCCGAAGCCCTCCGGCTCGCACGTCCAGGCATCGATGTGGCCGCCGAGTACGACGCACGGGACGCCGCCGGCCGCGGCGAGCACCTCGATGAGAGCGACCTGTACGAGGACGTGCGCCCGGCCCTGCCCTCGCTGCGGGAAGCCGGTGTGCGCGTCATCATCGCCGGTAATCAGACACCGCGCGCGGCTGAGCTGCTGCGCGACCTCGACCTCCCGGCGGATCTCATCGTGACCTCGGGGGAATGGGGGGTGGCGAAGCCGCAGCCGGAGTTCTTCCGGCGGGTGCTGGAGGAGGCACAGGCCGCGCCGAGCGCGACGGTGTACGTCGGCGATCACCCGGCCAACGACATCTTCCCGGCGAAGGCGGCCGGGCTGCGTACCGCTCACATCCGGCGGGGCCCCTGGGGGCATTTGTGGGCGGATGCCCCCGAGGTCGTGGCGGCGGCGGACTGGCGGATCGACAGCCTCACACAGCTCACGACACTCATCGCGGACTGACCGTGGCGAAACGGCCCCATCAGTTTTGGCTGGTGGGGCCGTTCATGTACACGCTGCGTCTTGGCGCGGGTACGGTTCGGAGTCGACGCACCGAACTGGAGCCAGCATGCCCGCACTTCCTCATGGCGGGGTAGGCGCTCGGATCGCCTATTACCGCAGCGTCGTCCGTCCGAAGATGACGCAGAAGCAGCTGGCCGACGCAGCTTGCGTCGCGCTCGGCACCATTCGCAAGATCGAGCGCGGCGAGCGTGGCGTCACTGACGCCACCCTCGAAGCCGTCGCTGAAGCCCTCGGCGTCGACCCAACCCGTCTCCTGGCCGACCGCGGGCCGGCCCACACCCGCGTCCACGACGCCCTCCCCGCACTCTCTGCCGCGATCGCCGCCTACGACATCCCGGAGGACGGCCCGATCCGCCCCCTGAACGAACTCCGGGCAGCCGTCGACGAGGCCGTCACCTGGAGGCTCGCCGCCCAGTACACGCGCATCGTCCGCAAGCTCCCCGACCTGCTCACCGAGCTCGCGCGCGCCTACCACGAAGCAGCAACTCCCGAGCGCCGTGAGATGACTCAGCTTCTCGTCAGCGCATACCGATCAGCGGACGCCGTTGCCTTCAAGTTCGGTGCCCGCGACCTGTCCGCGCGCCTGGTCGAACTCATGAGATGGGTCAGCCCCGAGGCTCACGACCCGCTGCTGTCGGCGTCCGTTGCCTACGTACGGACGGAGACGTTCTTCGCGGCGCGCGCTCACGCCGCAGGGCTGCGCGCTCTGGAACAGGCACTGGATGCCGCACCCGCTCCCGACACGGTGCCCTTGATCGCAGCGCGGGGCGCACTTCACATGCGGGCCGCGGTCGTCGCCGGCCGGGCACGTAATGCTTCGGCAGCAGCTCTGCATCTGGACGAGGCTCGCACCCTCGCCGACCGGGTGCCGGAAGATGTGTACTGCGGCACCGCATTCGGCCCCGACTCCGTACGCATCCACGAGGTTTCGGTCGCCGTCAGTGTCGGAGACGAGCACGTCGGTCGTGCTCTCGACGTGGCTGGCGAGTGGAAGCCGCCAACGGACCTCCCGGCGGAGCGGCGCAGCAGCTTCTACATCGAACTTGCCCGCGCCCAGCTGTGGTCCGGGCTCGCGGATGACGCTTTCGAGTCCCTGAAGGTGGCCCGAAGGATCGCCCCGCAGCACACCCGCGAGCATCCGTGGGTACGAGAGGATGCCGCCACGCTCCGTCGGCTGAAGCGCGCCGACTCGGAGACCCTCACCAACTTCGCCGAATGGTGCGCTGCGACCTGATCAAAATCCCCAACTACCCCTTGCCGGGGTACTTGTGACTCTTGCCTGCCCCCACCATCTGTCGCACGCGTAGGAACCAGCAGATGGGAACCAGGGATGCCCGACGCACTCCCGCTCGCACCGACAGTCATTGACGGGCGCATGAGCATCGTTCGACTGCACGGTGAGGCCTGCTTCGACTGCGGTGCCGTCGGCAAGGCCCTACGCGCGGCTGGGCACGTGAGGCTGCGCGGCAGCACCCGTGTCTGGCTCATCGTCACGTGCGGATGCCGCAGTAGGGCAGCCGTCGCTTGAGCTCCGTAAAGACCAGCAGACCCCGGCGACCGCGGACACGGCCCCGGGGCGCGGCCAACCTGAGAGAGCAGGTCGACAATGAGAAACGCTACAGTCCCCGCAGGTCCCGCCACATCCCCACCCAGCCCGTCGCCCGGCGGCCCGATCGAAGGGTGGTTGGCCTCCGCCCACCCGTCACCCAGTGCGGTGCGGAACGAGTGGAGCAGCGCCGCGAAGCTCGCCCTCATCCCGCTGGGGAAGACCTTCGACACAGTCCGCATCCACGAGCCCGTCGTGCACAGCGCCGCTCAGAGCGACGAATCGTCCACCTTGGGCCCTTGGCTCGCTCGGCACCTGCGCGGTCCGGTCATCCACGACCCGGGATTCCGGCGCTACTACGTCCTCGTACCACCCGGCACAGCCCCCGCCTGGACGGCGCGGAACACAGAGTGCCTGAGCGATGGCACCTACCTGGGCGTTCCACGCACCGACCGCACCGAACTGGACGAGTACACGCGGGCCTCGTACTGGTCGGTGCCGATGGCCCGGCCGGGCGCCCTGTGCCAGGCCGCCGACGTACTGCAGGTCGTGCTCATGGGCCACGTCCTGACCGACGAGGACGAGTCGTGATCGCACCCGTGGCGGAGGCCCCACCCTCATCGGCGGAATGCACGCTCGCCCAGCGGCCCGAGTACAAGGATCTGCACGGCGACTGCCGCCAGACGAAGGACATCCCACTCCCCCACGCCTCCGGCATCCTGCTCCAGCGCCGCTGTGGCTGCGCCTGCCACAGCAACAACAGGCCCAGAGCCTGACCGCCCGCCCCGGTTGAGGGGCCCCATGGCGACCGCAGGGTCAGGGTCGCACCCCCAAGCGCCCGTACCGCCGAAGGACCGCAAGCCTCCCGCGGGACGGGTTCCAGACTCCCGCCCCGGCTCCCCCGAACCCTGGACAGGTCGAGCGGTCGGGGCGGGGGTCGGAGTTCGCCCCGCTGTCGGTGAACGGCAGCAGACCACGTAGGAAACCGGAAGAAGGAGAGCGCACCAGTGACGACAATCGCCCAAGGATTACCGGAACGCACCGTGACTGAGCTTCTGTGGCTGGACCTGACCCGGAAGTGCCAACTTGCCTGTACCCACTGCTACAACGAGTCGGGCCCGGACGGCACACACGGCAGCATGATCCGTGAGGACTGGCTCAGCGTTCTCGACCAGGCCGCCGCATGCGGCGTACGCGAAATCCAGTTCATCGGCGGCGAGCCGACCCTGCACCCTGACTTCGCGGACTTGGTCGACCACGCCCTGAACAACGGCCTCAACGTCGAGGTGTACAGCAACCTCGTCCATGTATCGGCCGAATGCTGGCAGTTGTTCGAGCGGAAGGGGCTCACCCTCGCTACGTCGTACTACTCCGACAGCAGCGCGGAGCACAACACGGTGACGGGCCGTCCCAGTCATGGCCGGACCCGGACGAACATCGCCGAAGCCGTACGGCGCGGCATCCCCCTGCGCGTCGGGATCATTGCGGGCAGCGAGGCACAGCGCGTCGGCGAGGCACGGCAGGACCTCGAATCTCTGGGCGTCAGCCGCGTACGCGTGGATCACGTCCGGCCATTCGGGCGCGGCGGGCAAGGGCAGGGGCAGGCGCCGGACATGGGCAGCCTGTGCGGCCGGTGTGGCACAGACCGAGCGGCGATCAGCCCCACGGGCGATGTCTCCCCGTGCGTCTTCTCGGCATGGCTGAGCGTCGGTAACGTCAGGGACGCCCCGCTGTACTCGATCCTCAACAGCCCCGCCATGGTCAAGACCAACGCAT
Source organism: Streptomyces sp. NPDC050619 (assembly GCF_040654815.1). NCBI lineage: Bacteria > Bacillati > Actinomycetota > Actinomycetes > Kitasatosporales > Streptomycetaceae > Streptomyces > Streptomyces sp. NPDC050619. The sequence goes on from NZ_JBFAIR010000006.1 coordinate 141,984, forward strand.
CCATCCGAAGCCGGCGCACCCCCCAGGGTTTCGACGCCTGCACGCCCGACACCGACGACGAATGCTCCCCGGGAACTCCGGGCAGTGAGTGCACCCCGAGGAACTGAAGGACGTATGAGCCTCTCCCTTCCCGCACCCGAGATTCAGGCACTGATCTATCCGCACACGGGGGAGCTGATCAGCCTTCAGCCCACCGAGCGTGGGTTCAGCTCGGATCTCACGGCCCTGGTCGACAGCGGGAAGGGAGGGTTCTTCGTCAAGGCCGTCCGCAATCGGCCCGGGGGGCGCCGCGACTCGCTCATCCGGGAGAGGCTGATCAATCAGTTCGTGCAACCGATCTCGCCTGCGTTGCGGTGGTATGCCGAAGACGAGCACTGGATCGCGTTGGGCTTCGAAGCAGTCGACGGGCGCTTGTCAGACTTCAGCCTGGGGTCTCCGGATCTGCACGGGATCGTCGAACTCGTGGACCGGATCGGGAGACTTAGTCTCCCCGAGGTAGCGCAGGGCTGGCGGGAAACCCGGTGGGACCGGTTCGCCCTCGACGAGACGGAAGCCGAGCTGTTCCGGGGTAACGCTCTGCTGCATACGGACATCAATCCGAGCAACCTGATCTTCGGCGAATGGAGCGTGTGGGCCGTCGACTGGGCCTGGCCAACTCGGGGGGCGGCGTTCATCGATCCGGCCCTGCTCGTCGTGCAACTCGTCGCGGCCGGGCACAGCATCGAGGACGCCGAATCGTGGGCATCGCACTGCACAGCGTGGACGAAGGCCGACCCGGAGGCAGTCGACGCGTTTGCCGCAGCCACCCTCCGCATGTATCGCGCGTTCGCTGATCGGAAACCCGATGCGCCATGGCTCAAAGCCATGGAGGCAGCGGCCCAGACATGGGCAGATCACCGGCGCGTGACAGTGGCGTGTTAGTGGCCTGCATGATCGGCCCCGCACGTCCGCTGCCCCCGTGGCGGATCGGCGGGACCTTCCGTTTCAGTCCACGAGGGCCGAGATCCGCTGCTCGTCTGGCGAGGATGCCGTACGCCGTCGATGCCGGGATTGGGCTGCATGCAAGCCTGAGGGCACCCAGCCGGTGGGAATCGGTCGGCGTCACGGCGGCCAGGCATCGCCCCAGTCCGCGTCGCGGGCCGCCTTGTACAGGTCGCCGTGGCGTTTGGTGATCGTGCGGCGGGTCAGGTGCTCGTCGGCCTCGCACAGGTCGAGGAGCACCTGGCCCTTGCGGATCTGCGGGCGCCGGATCACGCGGGCGGGGGCCGGTGCGACGGGGAGGCGGGTGGCGGCGACGTAGGCGAACTTCTCGTCCTCGTAGGCGAGGGAGCCGCCCTTGACCTGGCGGTGGAGGGAGGAGCGGCTGACCCTCGCCGAGAAGTGGCACCAGTCCTCGCCCGGGACGATGGGGCAGGCGGCGCTGTGCGGGCAGGGGGCCGCGATGCGGAATCCGGCGTCGATCAGGCGGTCGCGGGCCTCGATGACGCGGGTGTAGCCGTCGGGGGTGCCGGGCTCGACGATCACGACGGCCTGCGCGGCGGTCGCGGCGGCGTCGACGAGGGCGGCTCGGTCGGTGGCGGTGAGCTCGTTGAGGACGTAGGAGACGGTGACGAGATCAGTGCTCTCGATGGTGAGCGCCGCTCCGATCCGAGAGCGCTGCCAGCGGGCGCCGTGCAGCGCCGGGTTGGCGGCGGCGATCTCCCGGCCGAGGGCGAGCGCGGGCTCGGACCAGTCGAGCACGGTGACGCTGCGCTCGCCGGGCCAGGTGGCGGTGACGGCCCAGGTGGCGGCGCCGGTGCCGCCGCCGATGTCGATGTGGCCGGCGGGGGTCCAGTCGGGTACGGCCGTTGCGAATGCCTGCAGCGCCGAGTGGACCGCCTCGAAGGTCGCGGGCATGCGGTAGGCGGCGTATGCGGCCACGTCGGGGCGGTCGCGGAGGATCGGGGCGTTGGTAGGTGTGGTTCCCCGGTAGTTGGCGATCAGCCGGTCGACTGCCTGTGCGGCCTGCCGGGGCGGGAGGCCGTCGAGGATGGCGGCAAGGCTGCGGCGCAGGGTGTCCGCTGGGGAAACAGGGTCGTTCACGTGGCGATTGTATGTTTGCCGCCGTGTGCCGGTGCGGGCGTTGCTGGGGGCTCCGCCCCCAGACCCCCGGGCCTATGCCCACCCTGCCACCCGTCTCGGTTGGTCGAGAGGCGGAGCTTGTCCTGGGGGCTCGGTTGGTCGAGAGGTGGCCCCCGCTACGTCCCCCGCACCGCCCGCGCCACCCTCGTCCCCACCGCCGCCCGCGGGCGGCTGTCCGGGCCCCGCCTCCTCGGATGCACCGTATTCGCCAGCAGCACCACGAACGTGTCCGTCGCCTTGTCCAGGACCAGCGACGTGCCCGTGAAGCCCGTGTGGCCCGCCGCGCCCCGCCCCGCCAGCTTCCCCATGAACCACGGCTGGTCCACAGCGAAACCCACCCCCGGCGGGGTCAGCATCAGCTCCACGAGATCCGGGCCGAGGATGCGGGCGGGGCCGTAGGAGCCGCCCGCGAGGAGTGTGCGGCAGAAGATCGCCAGGTCGCGGCCCGTGGAGAACAGGCCCGCGTGGCCGGCCACGCCGCCCAGCGCCCAGGCGTTCTCGTCGTGGACCACGCCCCGCAGCATGCCCCGGTCCGCCTTGGCCCAGGGCCGTCGCTGGTCCTCCGTCGCCGCCGCGCCGGGGCACGGGCCGAAGCTGGTCGCCGTCATGCCCAGCGGGCGGGTGATGCCGTCGTGGACGAGGACGTCGAGGGTGCGGCCGGTGATGCGTTCCAGGAGGTGCTGGAGGAGGAGGGGGTTCAGGTCGGAGTAGGTGTGGGTGCCGGGTACGCCCACCGGGGGTTCCGAGCGGAGCCGCTCCAGGCGCTCCGCGTCGTCGGCGCAGTCGTACAGCGGGAGTTCGGGACGTAGTCCGGACGTGTGGGTGAGCAGCTCTCGTACGGTGATGCCGTGCTCGGCGGCCGCGCGGAAGTCCGGCAGGTACGCGCCCACGTGGGCGTCGATGCCCAGGGTGCCCCGCTCGACCTGCTGTACGGCGGCGACCGCCGTGAACAGCTTGGTGAGGGAGGCCAGGTCGAAGGGGGTGTCGACGGTCGCCGGGACGCGGGCCTCGGGCGGCAGTTCCACGCCCGCGTCCGCCTCGGGGTCGTAGGACGCGTAGCGGACGGCCCAGCCCGCCGCCTCCTCCACCGCGATCACCGGGCCGCGCCCGGCGACCACGACGGCGCCCGCCGCCCAGGGGCGCTCGCCGTCGGTGAGGTCGCGCACCTCCTGGACGAGGTGACGGAGTTCCTCGGGGTCGAGTCCGGCCCGTTCGGGCGTGTCGTTGCGCAGTCTCGGTGCGCTCAGCTCTCCGCTCCCTCCGATGTCGCACGTTTGTTCCAGGGACGGCACATTCCCATGAAGCAGGCGAGTGCCACCAGTGCGGCGGCCAATTGGACGACGGCCATCGGGACGGCGGTGTGCTCCCCGGCGATGCCGACGAGCGGGGAGGCGATGGCGCCGATGAGGAAGGAGGACGTACCGAGCAGGGCGGACGCGGAGCCCGCGGCGTGCTTGACACGCATGAGGGAGAGCGTCTGGGTGTTGGGCAGGGTGATGCCCATCGCCGACATCAGGACGAACAGCGCGACGGCCACGGGGGCGAGGCCGACCTCGCCGAAGACGTCCAGGGACATCAGCAGCAGGGCGGTCGCGGCGGCGATGACGATCGCGAGGCCCACGGCCAGGACGCGGTCCAGGCTCACCCGTCCGACCAGCACCTTGCCGTTGATCTGGCCGACGATCACCAGGCCGACCGAGTTGACCCCGAACAGCAGGCTGAAGGTCTGCGGGGAGGCGCCGTAGATCTCCTGGATCACGAACGGCGAGGCCGAGACGTAGGCGAAGAGGGCGGCGAAGGTGAAGCCGCCCGTGAGCATGTAGCCGGAGAAGGCGCCGTCGGCGAGCAGGCCGCGCATCGCGCGCAGGGCTTCGCCGACCCCGCCGGAGTGGCGTTCGGCGGGCGCGAGGGTCTCGGGGAGCTTCGCCCACACGACCCCGGCCAGCAGCAGCCCGACGACCGTGAGGACGACGAAGACGCCCCGCCAGTCCGTGATCCGCAGGATCTGCCCGCCGATGAGCGGCGCGACGATCGGGGCGACCCCGGAGATCAGCATGAGGGTGGAGACGAAGCGGGCCATGGCCATGCCGTCGTAGAGGTCGCGGACGACGGCCCGCGCGATCACTATTCCGGCCGCGCCCGCGAGGCCCTGGGCCAGCCGGAAGGCGACCAGGAACTCGACGGTGGGGGCGAGGGCGCACAGGGCGGTGGTGACGATGTAGACGGCGAGGCCGATGAGCAGAGGACGCCTGCGGCCCCACCGGTCGCTCATCGGGCCGACCACCAGCTGTCCGAACGCCATGCCGGCCAGGCAGGCGGTGAGGGTGAGCTGGGCGGTCGCGGCGGGGGCGGTGAAGGACCTGGTGACCTCCGGGAGGGCGGGGAGGTACATGTCCATCGCCAGCGGGGGCATGGCGGCGAGGCCGCCGAGGATCAGGGTGACGAGCAGGCCGGTGCGGCGCAGGGCGCGGGCGGCCGGTTCCGATCTCGGTACGGCCGCCCGCGTCGTGTCCGGTATGTCTGATGTTGCCGATGCCTTTGATGCTGCTGCTGTCGCCGGTGCCGCTGGTGCCGCCCGCGTTGCCCCGTGCTCGGGCATGCGCCCCTCCCTTTCCGAGTGATCCGCCACCTATGCTCTCAGTTCGTACAGAGTGCCGAGGGTCACGTGAGCGAGGGTGGGGCCGGAATGACGGAGCAGAGCGTGCGCTGGGGGATTCTGGCGACGGGCGGGATCGCCGCCGCCTTCACGGCGGATCTGGTCGATCTGCCGGACGCGGAGGTCGTGGCGGTGGCCTCGCGGACGCAGGAGTCGGCGAAGGTGTTCGCCGAGCGGTTCGGGATACCCCGGGCGTACGGCGACTGGGACGCGCTCGCACAGGACGAGGACATCGATGTCGTCTACGTCGCCACCCCGCACTCGGCGCACCGCACGGCCGCCGGTCTGTGTCTGGAGGCCGGGCGGAACGTGCTGTGCGAGAAGGCGTTCACGCTGAACGCGCGGGAGGCCGAGGAACTGGTCGCGCTTTCCCGGGCACGCGGGAGCTTCCTGATGGAGGCCATGTGGATGTACTGCAACCCGGTGATCCGGCGGCTCGTCCAGCTGGTGCGGGACGGCGCGATCGGTGAAGTGCGCCATGTGCAGGCCGACTTCGGGCTGGCCGGGCCCTTCCCGCCCGCGCACCGACTGCGGGATCCGGCGCAGGGCGGGGGCGCGCTGCTGGATCTGGGTGTGTACCCGGTGTCGTTCGCGCAGTTGCTGCTCGGGGAGCCGTCGGACATCGCGGCGAGAGCGGTGCTCTCCGACGAGGGCGTCGATCTCCAGACGGGAGCACTGTTCTCCTGGGAGAGCGGCGCTCTCGCTTCGGTGCACTGCTCCATCATCGGCGGCACCCCCACCATCGCCTCCGTCACCGGCTCCGAGGGCCGCATCGACATCCCGAACGGCTTCTTCCACCCGGACCGCTTCGTGCTGCACCGGGACGGCCGCGACCCGCAGGAGTTCGCGGCCGACCCGGCGGACGGTCCCCGGGCCAGCCTCAAGCACGAGGCCCGCGAGGTCATGCGGGCCCTGCGGGCCGGCGAGACCGAGTCCCCGCTCGTCCCCCTCGACGGCACGCTCGCCGTGATGCGGACGCTCGACACGGTCCGCGACCGCATCGGCGTCCGCTATCCCGGCGAGCCCTCTCAGGACGCGCTTACGCCGGCTTGAGCCCCTGCTCCCCCACCTCCGTCACGAAGGACGCGGCCGTCGCGATCGGCGCCCCGGGGGTGAGCACGTACGGCACCGTCTTGAAGTCGGCCCGTGCCCGCTCGCGGTCCAGCGCGACCGTCACATAGCCGCGCCGTCCGTTGTAGAACTTCAGGTGCGGGTTGGCGGTCATGTAGGTGTCCCAGGTCGCGGGCTTGTCCGCGCCGTCCCGGCCGCTGGAGATCGAGGTCGCCACGATCTCCGTGCCGAGCGTCGCGGAGGCCAGGTCGTCGAAGTCGTCCTTGATGTCGAAGGCGTACGCCGAGTGCACGTCCCCGCTCAGCACCATCAGGTTCTCGACGCCGGCCGCCTTCGCTCCGTCGAGGACGCGCCGCCGCGAGGCCCGGTAGCCGTCCCAGGCGTCCATCGACACCCGTGACGGCGTGGTCAGGTCGACGTGCCGCTGGGCGAACATGACCTGCTGCGGTACGACGTGCCACAGCGCCCGCGAGGCGTGCCAGCCGTCGAGCAGCCACCGCTCCTGCGTCTCGCCGGTCATCGTGCGCGCCGGGTCGTCGGACTCGGGGCCGGGGACGTGCGCGACATCGCCGTACGCCTGGTTGGAGCGGTACTGGCGGGTGTCGAGGACGTCGAACTGGGCGAGCCGGCCCCACTTCAGGCGCCGGTAGAGCCGCATGTCGGGGCCGGCGGGCCGCTGGGGGCGGCGCAGTGGCTGGTTCTCCCAGTAGGCGCGGTAGGCGGCGGCGCGGCGCAGCAGGAACTCCTCCGGCGGGACGCTGTTCTCCGGGATGTCGTCGGCGTAGTTGTTCTCGGTCTCGTGGTCGTCCCAGGTGACGACGAAGGGGTGCGCGGCGTGGGCGGCGCGCAGGTCGGGGTCGGACTTGAAGAGGGCGTAGCGCAGGCGGTAGTCCTCCAGCGTGACCGTCTCCCGGTTGAACAGGGCGGGGAGCGTGCGGTCGGTGTAGTTGCGCCGGCCGCCGACCGCGTCGACCGCGTACTCGTACAGGTAGTCGCCGAGGTGGAAGACGACGTCGACGTCGTCCTGGGCGAGATGGGCGTACGGGGTGTAGTAGCCGTCGTGGTACGCCTGGCAGGAGACGGCGGCGAGGGTGAGCGCGGAGGCGGTGTCCCCGGTGGGCGCGGTGCGGGTGCGGCCGGTCTCGCTGGCCCAACTCCCCACCCGGAAGCGGTAGTAGAAGACCCGGCCGGGATCGAGGCGGCTCACCTCGACGTGCACGGCGTGGTGGAACTCGGGGTGCGCGGTGACCGTGCCGCGTCTGGCGATCCGGCGGAAGCGGTCGTCGTGGGCCAACTCCCAGCGGACCGTGACCCGTTCGGCGGGCAGGCCGCTGTCGGGCTGGTACGGCGCGGGAGCCAGCCGGGTCCACAGGAGCACGGACGTCGGCAGCGGGTCACCGGAGGCGACGCCGAGCGTGAACGGGTTCTCGGTGATCCGCGCCGCGTCGAGTTCGGCCGCGGCGGCGATGCCGGCGGACGGCAGATTGGTCGCGAAGGCGAGCGCGGCGGCTGCCGAGGTGACGGTAAGGAAGCGACGGCGGTTCAGGTGGCGTGCGGCGGCGCGGAGTTCGGGGGCGTGCTGGGACGGGCGTGCTGCGGGTGTCATCCGGTCCTCCCCTGACGAATGGGTCCAGGGAGCATTCGAGTGGGCGGGGACGACGTGTGATTGGCGCGTGCACAACAGCCGAATGGCGGATGGATGAGTTCCGCATGGCGGGACGTCCCCTAACTCCGCAACTTGCACAAACGGAATGGAAACTTCCGGTCCATCAGAGCCGGTGACAGGCTTATGCTCATCACCATCTCCATCAGAGCTTCACATTTGGAGCACAGGACTTCCGTGGCCACACCGAGGGGGAGGCGGCAGTCGTTCCACCGCACCGGGTGGGGGTGGATCTCGCGTGGGACCGCGAGATACGCACCGGTGCGGGGAACGGCTGCCAGGTAGCTGCTTACGTCAGCCCCGGTGCCGCCCGCCGGTCGCCCGGTCGTCCGACCGGCGCCTGCGCAGCGCGTACGCCCCGCCCGCCAGCAGCGCGACCGTGCTCGCCGCCCCTTCCAGCAGCCGCCAGGGCGAAGGGTTCCCCGAAGTCGCGCCCGGCGCACCGGCCCCGGCTTGCGCCGTCTTCCGCGTGGGCGGCGACGGGCTCGCGGCCCCGCCCTCGCTGACCGGCTCGGCCAGCTTCTCCGCCGACCGCGCCGAACTCCCCTTCCCGAAGCCCCAGTCGAGCAGCGCGGCGGCCTCCTCGTAGACGGCGTTCACGCGGCTCCCCGGATGCATGACGGTGACGAGGAGGGTGCGGCCGTCGCGGGTGGCGGCACCGGTGAAGGTGTTGCCGGCGTCGGTGGTGTAGCCGTTCTTCACCCCGATCAGGCCCTTGTACGTCCGTGTGCCGTACACGCCCGTCAGCAGCCGGTCGGTGTTCTGGATCTGGAAGGTCTTCTTGCCGCCCGCCGGGAAGTCGGCGGTCCTCGTGGCGCAGTAGGCGCGGAAGTCGGGGTTGCGCAGCCCGTGGTGGGCGAAGAGCGTGAGGTCGTACGCCGACGACAGCTGGCCCTTGTGGTCGAAGCCGTCCGGGCTGACCACGTGCGTGTCCCGTGCCTGGAGGTCCGCGGCCCTGGCCCGCATCTCGGCGACCGTCCTGTCGATCCCGCCGTTCATGTGGGCGAGGACATGCACCGCGTCGTTCCCGGAACGCAGGAACACGCCCTGCCACAGCTGCTCGACGGTGTACGTGAGGCCGGCCCTGATGCCGACGAGGCTGGAGCCGGCCGGGATCCCGGCCAGGTCGGCGGCGGTCACCGTGTGCCGCTCGGTCCGCTCGAACCTGCCCAGCACGGTGTCGGCGAAGAGCATCTTCAGCGTCGAGGCGGGCGCCAGGCGCCGGTGGGGCTGGAAGGAGGCGAGCACCTCCCCGCTGTCGTGGTCGGCGAGCAGCCAGGCGCGGGCGGTGAGCTTCTGGGGCGGCCCCGAGGCAGGGGCAGCCGCGACCACCGGAAGGGCGGCCGCGGCCAGGCCCAGAGCGGCACGCCGGGTGAGTGGAGAGGAACCGTGCATTCCGGGACCGTACAAAGGGATGCCGTGAAGGAGGGTGAAAGGTCCGCAAAGGAATTAGCTCAATCGCAACTGTGGCTCACACGAACGCGCCAGCTGGTCAGGCGGCGGGCTGCAGTCGGACGCAGCATCGTCCCGGGCTGGGCGCCAGGCGTGCCTCGAGTCCGGCCTCGTCCAGACCATTGAGGACACCGCGTAGCAAGTTGAGGTTCATGCCGCACACCGTCTCGGTGTGCTCCCGGGCCAGCGCGTGGAAGGGGCAGTTGGCCAGAACGATGGCATCGCCCTCGCGGCGTGGCTCGAAGCCGTACCGCTCCAGAAGGTCGAAGACCTCCGTCTTGTTCTGCTCACCCAGGTGGGTACCGAGTTCTTCGGCCTTGCGGTGCAGGACCGCGCGCACCGGCTCACCGGTCGCGTCGGACTCCTCCACGGCCTGCGCGAGCAGCCGGCCGGCCAGCTCGTAGCGGCGGTCCGGCAGGTTGACGGCGACCTGCTTCGCCGAGCGGCGGTAGAGCTTGGCCGGCCTTCCCGCGCCCGGTCCGGAGCGTCCGCTGCGGCGCTCGAAGACGACGTCGAGCAGGGATTCGCCGGCGAGCCGGTCCAGGTGGAACGCGGCGGTCTGCCGCGCCAGGCCGAGGGCGGCGGCCGCCTCGTCCCGGCTGACGGGGCTCGGTTGGCGCACCACGTGGTCGTACAGCCTCCTGCGGGTCGGCTCATCGAGGGCGGCGATGGCGGAGACGTTGGGGTCGCGTACTTCCTTCGAGGTGTCCACGAACACCAGTGTAAAACCCACAGCCATTGACTAAAGAGCGAAGCTGGACTTCTATTGTTAATGAACCTTGTCGATAGAAGGAGAGGGCCATGTCCTCCGTAACCACAAGCACTACCTCCGCCGCCCCGCGGCGGGTGATGCTCACTGATCCCGGCTACCAGGCGTTCGTGATCCTGCGTATCGGCTTCACGGTGGCGCCGATCCTGTTCGGGCTGGACAAGTTCGCCAACCTGCTCGTGGACTGGCCCACCTACCTCGCGCCGTGGATCGACGACATCGTCCCCGGCAGCGCCCAGGCGGCCATGTACGCGGTGGGGGCGATCGAGATCGTGGCCGGCATCGCCGTGGCGCTGGCTCCGCGCTTCGGGGGCTGGCTCGTCGCCGGCTGGCTGGCGGGCATCATCGTCAACCTGCTGACCATCCCGGGCCACTACGATGTCGCGCTGCGCGACTTCGGACTGCTCCTCGGCGCCGTCGCGCTCGCACGGCTCGCCCAGCGCTACCACGCCAAGCGGCAGCGGTGAACGGGCGCGGAGCGCACTGAATCCACCCGGCGGGTGGAGCCTCACGGAGAGAGTTCTCCCCCGGCCCGCAGAGGATCCAGACGAAACCTGGAGACGGCATCCCGCGACGACGCAGGGGAGAAGATCATGAGTGAGAACCTGGACCGGCTGGCCGCCGAAGGCGTAGCGGTCTGGCTCGATGATCTGAGCCGGGAGCGGCTCACCGGTGGCGGGCTGGCCGACTTGGTACGTCACCAGCAGGTGGTGGGTATCACCAGCAATCCGACGATCTTCGCCAAGGCGATCCGTTCGGGTGCCCGCTACGACGCGCAGGTCGGTGATCTGGCCCGGCGCGGAGTACGGGTGGAGGAGGCCGTCAGGCTGCTGACCGCGTTCGACGTGCGGTGGGCCTGCGACGTGCTGCGGCCGGTGTACGAGGCCAGCGACGGGGTGGACGGACGGGTATCACTCGAGGTGGACCCGCGCGTCGCTCACGACACGGCGGCGACGATCGCGGAGGCACGGGCCCTGTGGTGGCTGGTGGACCGGCCGAACCTGTTCGTGAAGATCCCCGCCACCCAGTCCAGCCTGGAGGCGATCAACACCGCGCTTGCCGAAGGCATCAGCGTCAACGTGACGCTGATCTTCTCCCTCAACCGCTACGACCAGGTGCTCCGCGCCTTCCTGGACGGCATGGGTAAGGCCCATGCGGCGGGGCGTGATCTGGCGTCCATCGCATCGGTGGCCTCCTTCTTCCTTAGCCGGGTGGACACCGAGGTCGACAGCCGGCTGGACAAGATCGGCGCACCGGAGGCGCTGGCGCTGCGGGGGCGGGCCGCGATCGCCAACGCGCGCCTGGCCTACCAGCACTTCGAGCAGGCCACCGCATCCGAGGAATGGCAGGTTCTGGCCGCGGCCGGGATGCGCCCACAGCGCCCGCTGTGGGCCTCCACCGGCGTCAAGGACCCCTCCTACGACGACACCCGCTACATCGACGAACTGGTGGCGCCCGGGGTGGTCAACACCATGCCCGAGCAGACCCTGCGTGCGGTCGCGGACCACGGCCGTATCCGGGGCGACACCATCCACGGCACCTACGCGTCATCCCAGCAGGTACTGGATGACCTGGAGACGGTCGGTGTGTCCTATGACGACGTGGTGCGTGTGCTGGAGGACGAGGGCATCGCCAAGTTCACCGCCTCCGGCAACGAACTGTTCGAGCAACTGGAGGCCGAACTGCACACCAGGCGCACCGCCGCCTGACGCAGCCGGCCGCCGGCCGCCCGCTGCCGACGAACGGTCCCAGCGGGTAGTGGATCGCCATTCGCGTGCGGGCCGAGTCAACGCAGCAGAGGAGAGAACATGGCCGCGAACACGGCATTCGTGATCGTCGGAGCCAGCCTGGCCGGTGCGAAGGCAGCACAGACCCTCCGGGAAGAGGGCTTCGACGGCCCCGTAGTCCTGCTCGGAGAGGAAAACGAGCGCCCCTACGAACGGCCGCCGCTGTCGAAGGGCTATCTGCTGGGCAAGGACGAGCGTGACACCGTCTACGTCCATCCCCGCCAGTGGTACTCCGAGCACGACGTCGACCTGCGCCTGGGCACCACCGCCACCGCGGTCGACCCTGCCGGACACGAGGTGACGCTCGCCGGCGGCAGCCGCATCAGCTACGGGAAGCTGCTGCTGACCACCGGCTCCTCACCACGTCGCCTGACCGTGCCCGGAGCCGACCTCGACGGAGTGCTCTACCTGCGCCGGCTCGCCGACAGCGACCGCATCAAGGAATCCTTCGAGTCCGCATCGCGCCTCGTCGTGATCGGCTCCGGCTGGATCGGTCTGGAGACCGCGGCCGCCGCCCGCGCGGCCGGCGTGGAGGTCACCGTGCTGGGGATGGCGGAGCTGCCGCTGCTGCGCGTGCTGGGCCGCGAGGTCTCCCAGATCTTCGCCGACCTGCACACCGACCACGGGGTCGACCTGCGCTTCGGTGTCCAGGTCGCCGAGATCACGGCGGACGGCGGACGGGCGAACGGTGTGCTGCTGGCCGACGGCAGCCGCATCACTGCCGACGCGGTCATCGTCGGGATCGGCATCACCCCCAACACCCAGCTCGCCGACACTGCCGGCCTGGAGGTCGACAACGGCATCCGCGTCGACGCCCACCTGCGCACCTCGCACCCGGACACCTACGCCGCAGGCGACGTCGCAGGCGCCTTCCACCCACTGCTCGGCAAGCACATCCGCGTCGAGCACTGGGCGAACGCCGTCAACCAGCCGCAAGCCGCGGCCAAGGCGATGCTCGGCCAGGACGTGGCCTACGACCGGGTTCCGTACTCCTTCACCGACCAGTACGACCTGGGCATGGAGTACACCGGCTACGTGGAGCCCGGCGGCTACGACCAGGTGGTCTTCCGCGGCCGGAGGGACACCCGCGAGTTCATCGCCTTCTGGCTGGCCGAGGGCCGGGTACTGGCCGGCATGAACGTCAACGTCTGGGACGTCACCGACCCGATCCGCGCCCTGGTGACCTCCGGGGGCCCGGTCGATGCGACGAGGCTCGCTGACCCCGACGTCCCGCTGAGCGACCTTCTCGACCGCCCCGACTCGACTGGGTGACAGCCACGCCTCCCGCGTCCGGCCGCACATTCCAGGCCCCGGATGCGGCGCAGCCGGTGCGGGCAGACCGGTATGCGCAGTCGATAGCAACACCGTCGTCAAGCCGGAACAAGCGCCCTCAACGCCCTCAACGCCCGAGGATGCGGTCGACCTCGGTCAGCTGCTCGGCGGTGAGCGGGCCCTTCTCCAGCGCGCCCGCGTTCTGCTCGGCCTGGGCGACCGAGCGGAAGCCGGGGATCGGGACGGTGCGCGGGCTGCGCGCCCACAGCCAGGCGAGGGCGCCCTGGGCGAGGGTACGGCCGCCGCTGGTGAGGACCTCCGTCAGCTCGTCGACCCGCGCGAGCCACTCGGGATCGGCACCGGAGCCGGCCGCGAAACCCTGGAGCCAGGCGGGCGGGCGGTTGCGGATGTCCCCGGCCGGCAAAGGCCCCTGCCGCTTTCCGGTCAGCAACCCCATGGCGAGCGGGCTGCGGTTGACGCTCGCCAGGTCCGACCCCTCGCACAGGGCGAGCATGTCGGGCGCGTCCTGGAGCACGTTGATCGCATGCTGTACGGCCGTACAGTGCTCCCCTTCCGCGAACACGGCGGCGCGGGCCGGGTCGTCGGTGCTCCAGGCGTAGGCCCGGATGAGCCCCTCGCGTACGAACTCCTCGCAGGTCTCGCGGAGTTCGGCCGCGCGCTCGGGGTCGGCGTCGGAGAGGTGCAGCTGGTAGAGGTCGACGTGGCCGGTGCCCAGGCGCTCCAGGGATGCCGTCAGCGCGCGGCGGGCGTGGGCCGGGGTGTCGTCGCCGCCGGTGCGGGTGCGGGTCTCCTCGTCGAAGAGGTTGCCCCACTTGGTGGCGAGGACCACGTCGTCCCGGCGCTTGCCCAGGGCGCGGCCGAGGACGCGTTCGCTGTGGCCGGCGCCGTAGGTGTCCGCCGTGTCGAAGAAGGTGACGCCCAGGTCGAGGGCGCGCCGGATCGCCCGTACGGACTCCTCGTCGTCGACCTTGCCCCAGCCGAGCGGCCGTCCGTCGGCGTCCTGCCACTCCCCGCCGATCGCCCAGCAGCCGAAGCCGAGCGCGCTGACCTCGATACCGCTGCGGCCCAGTGTCCGTGTTCGTTTCCGTGTGGGGTCCATGCCGAAGGACGCTAGGCGTTGGAGTGCGCGCGAAGGCAAGGGGGCGTATGGGCCGGTCAGGCCTGGCCCGTCTCGAAGCGGGCGATCCTGCCCTCCGGGTCGACCGTGAAGCTCCAGCGGGTGCGCATCTCGCCCCAGGTGTCGTTGCTGTAGCGGGCGACGAGGGCCCGGCCGCCCTTGGACTCGTTGTCGACCTCCATGTGACCGTGGGAGGCGAAGATCTCCCGGTCGGTCCACTCGTCGAGGTCGCGGTCGGACCCGTCGTCCGCCATGGTCGCGCCGGGCGCGAGGACCTTCATGAAGGCGTCGCGGTCATGGGCGTTGACGGCGGTGACGAACGCGCGGACGGCCGGGTCGCTGAGCTTGGCTGGCTGAATCGTCATGCCAGTCAGCGTCACACCGCGCCCGGGGCTCCGCCACCCGAACGGCGCCGCGAGGGGGCCACCGGGTGTGAGGGGTGCGACGTTGGAAACGCGTGGGGTGTCCCTTCTGTCTGTCTGTTCCGGGAGTCATGGTGAGCTGTTACGACCGACGTGATCTGGGCCTGCTGCTGCTTCGGCTGAGCGCCGGCGGGGTGCTGGTCGCCCACGGTACGCAGAAGTTGTTCGGGTGGTTCGGCGGCCACGGGATCGAGGGGACCGGCCAGTTCATGGAGTCCGTCGGGTACAGGCCCGGCAGGCAGAGCGCCATGGCCGCGGGGCTGGCCGAGACCGGCGGCGGCACGCTGCTGGCGCTGGGGCTGGCGACCCCGGCGGCCGGGGCGGCGGCGGCCGGAGCGATGGGGGGCGCGGCCGCGGTGCACACGCCGAACGGCTTCTTCAACCAGAGCGGCGGCTACGAGTACGCGGCGACACTGGGCCTGGCCGCGACCGGCCTCGCGGTCGCGGGCCCCGGCCGGCTCTCCCTCGACCACGCGCTCGGCCATGTCTTCGACCGCGGCTGGATGGTCCCGGCGGCGCTGGGGGCGACGGCGGCGGTCACGGCGCTGGTCGTGGGGGCGCGGAGCAAGCGGCTACAGGATGCCGAGAAGGAGGAGCAGGCAGCCTTGTTCGAGGAGCAGGAGGCGCTGTTCGGAGAGTAGGGGGACCGGGTCTACCAGGACGGACCTACCCATTCGGGATCAGGACCACGTGTCGTGCGCACGGGCCGGCGTGCCAAGCTGCCCGCATGACTGATCAGGCCACTCCTCCCGAGACCCCCGCCGACCTCTGGGCCGCCGTCGACGACCTGTGGACCTGGCTGGAAGCGAACGGGCCGATCAGCGGCGAGCAGGGCCTGCTGCTGCGCATGCTGAAGCTGTCGGAGGAGGTCGGCGAGGTCGCCCAGGCGGTGATCGGGGCGACCGGCCAGAACCCGCGCAAGGGGGTCACGCACACCTGGGAGGACGTCGAGGCCGAGCTGTGCGACGTCGTGATCACGGCCCTGGTGGCGCTGCGCACGCTCACCCCGGACGCCCGCGAGGTCTTCACCCGGCACCTGGCCCGCGTCACGGAACGCTCGCTCACCCGGCCGACGTGACGCCCTGGTGAACATCACCGAGGCCGGCGCCAAAGCCATCGACGACCTCTTTCCCCGCCAACTGGGAGAGGGGCCGTGCCGCCGTGCCAGAATGGATGCGCCGTTCATCCTGCGGCGTCACCCCTACCGACGCGCTGATCCCAAGTACCGATCCGATGAGGTTGTCGTCTTGAGCAAGTCCGTGGCCCGCGAGCCGATGAGACGCAACTCGCGGTCCAACCGGGCGCGCATCCTCGCCACCGCCCGCCAGGAGCTCGGGCGGAACCCGGACATCACCCTGGAGGAGCTCGCGCGGGCCGCCGGTGTCGTACGCCGGACGCTGTTCGGTCACTTTCCCGGGCGGGCCGCCTTGCTGGAGGCGCTTGCCGAGGAGGCGTCCGAGACGTTGCGGGGTGCGGTGGCGGGCGGGGTGAAGCCGGAAGATCCGGCCGAGCGCGCCCTCGCGCGGTTCGTGATCTCGATGTGGCCCGTGGGAGACCGTTACCGGATGCTTCTGGCGTTGGCCCGCCGGGACCTGGGGATGGACAGGGTGGCCGAGATCCTCTCCCCGGCCCGTGCCGCGGTCACGGCCATCCTGGAGCGGGGACAGCGGGACGGCGTCTTTCACACGCATGTGCCGTCGGCCGTACTCAGCGCGGGGCTGGAAGCTCTGACCCTCGCCCTGCTGGAGAGTGTCAACACCGGGGAGTGGGAGGACGACGGAACCCGCATCGCCGTCGCCACGCTGATCGCGGCCGGGGTGCCGGAGCAGCGGGCGAGTGCCATCGTGACCGACATCGCGACGATGATGGGCGCGGATCAAGGCGCGGTCCCTGTCGCCGACGTCTGAGCTGGATCGGCTTCGCCTGCCGGGTCGGGATGGAAGGTGACCGAGCGGCCCGAGAAACGGGCGCTCAGGCCCGTTGCCGTCGTGGTGATCGTGCGCAGATGCAGGCCCGCGGGGATGTTCCGCAGCTGGATCGGCTCTTCGAAGGCCTTGTCGAGCAGGTCTTCTCCGACGGCCGGGAGCCGGTCGCCCGTGACATGGAAGTCCTTGAAGGCGACGCGGTTGCCGAAGGCCGCCGAGACGCTCGTCGTCACGGTGACCTCGTTGCCGAGGGGCAGCAGGACGGCCGCACTCACCTGGCCGGGACGGGTGCCTTGGGAGATCTCCAGGCCGAGGGCGTTCGACACATCCGCGTACGACAGGTGAGCGACGGCCTCCGCCGAGCGGGCGTGTGCCGCGCTGTCGTCGTCGGACTTGCGCAAGTCGTCGAGGCGGAGGGTGAGTTCGCTCACCGGTAGCGGGCGGTCGGTTCCCCGGGCCGGTATGTCGTGCGCCGTGACGTCCACGTGGCGCAGGGTGCCGACGGCCAGCTGGGGCAGGACGGGAAAGCCGCGCACGTGAACCGCGGGCGGCGCGGGAGTCTCCATGCCGTCCTGGATCGCCTTGGCCGTACGGGCCTCCGCCCAGGCGGTCGCCAAACGGTCGGCCGAGACGGTGAGAAAGGCCAGCGTGAGAAGGGCCGCGACGGCGATGACGTCCGTTCGCATGAGCCTTTGACGCACGGGGTGTTGACGCATGGGGAGATGCACGGGGACTCCTCGGGAGGTGGGGTGCTCTTACCGTGTGCCGGGCTGGGTGCCGCGAGCGCCACGAGTGCCGCGAGTGCTACGCAGGCGGCGGACCGTTGAGGCCGCGACGCCGGTGTCGACGCCCGCGGCGATCAGCGCCGCGGTGGCCGCGCTCGTGCCGTCGTCGGCCCAACTCCCGGACTTGACGCTGTCGAGCAGGGCCAGCAGGTGTGCTTCGAGGGCTCTGCTGAGCGGGCCGGACGGCACGCCGGCGTGGAAGACGCCTTGGTGCTGGCCGCGGGCGAGGATCTCGGCGACCGTGTCGCGGGCCGGGGCGAGCAGCTCACTCACTCGCTGCGCCCCGAGGTCCTGATGGGCGAGCCCGATCAGGGTGCGGTAGCGGTCGCCGACCGGCCAGAGAGTGAGGACGAAGCGCGCCAGCGCGGTTGCCGGGTCCGCGTCAGGGTGCGAGTCGGAGTCCGGGTGCTCGTGCTCGTGCTCGTGCGGGGTGCGGCTGACGGCGGTCGCGAGCCGCACCGCCTCCGCCGCCTCGGCGGTGAGTCCCTCGATCAGCGCGGCCCGGCCGGCGAAGTGGACGTAGACGGTACGACGTGCCACCCCGGCGGCCTCGGCGATGGCACCGAGGCCGCTGTCGGGGTCCTGGCCCAGCACCTGGCGGGCCGCTTCGAGGATGCGGGTCCGGGTGGCGCGCGACCTGGGGAGGCGTGGTCGGTGCGGGGCCGGGGGGCCGGTCATGTCGTACCTCGGTGCGGGAGGGGGCGGTGGACCATCGAGATATTTGCACACCCCTGGGCAATAAACTAGTCTGCACATCAATGTGCAATTAACTCGCTCCCCTGCGCGTCTATCCGTCCAACCCGTCTCCTTAGGAGCCTCGGATGTCCCTCCTCGCACAGACCCCTGTCGAGAAAATGACCGGGCCGTACACACGGCGCTGGTGGGCCCTGCTGGTCCTGTGCCTGAGCCTGCTGGTCGTGGTCATGGCCAACACCTCGCTGATCGTGGCCGCCCCCGACATGACCCGGGACCTGAACCTCAGCAGCAGCGATCTGCAGTGGGTCATCGACGGCTACACCGTCCCGTACGCCGCGCTGATGCTCGTCCTGGGCGCGATCGGCGACAAATACAGCCGGCGTGGCGCCCTGATCGCCGGTCTGGTGATCTTCGGTGGCGGTGCGGTGATGGGCAGCCTGGCCGACGGGACCGGACTGGTGATCGCGGCCCGGGCCGTCATGGGCGTCGGCGCCGCCGTGGTGATGCCGGCCACGCTGTCCCTGCTGGTCGCCACCTTCCCGCGGGCCGAGCGGGCCCGCGCCATCACCGCCTGGACGGCCACCTCGGGCCTCGCGATCGCCGTCGGCCCCCTGGTCGCCGGCCGGCTGCTGGAGGACCACGCCTGGGGCTCGACCTTCCTGATCAACGTCCCGATCGTCGCCGTCGCCATCGTCGGCGCGCTGCTCCTCGTACCCCCGTCCAAGGCCAGGGACATGGGCCGGATCGACTACGTGGGCGGCCTGCTCTCCATCGTCTCCGTCGGCTGCCTCGTCTACGCGACCATCGAAGGCCCGCACTTCGGTTGGGGCGCCGGACCGGTCACGGCAGCCGTGGTCGCCGCCGTCGGCCTGCTGGCCTTCGTCTGGTGGGAGCTGCGGCACCCGCGCCCCATGCTGGACGTGCGCAAGTTCCGGCTGCGGCCCTTCAGCGGGTCCATGCTCGCGGTGCTGTTCTTCTTCTTCGGTACGTTCGGCGCGATCTACTACTCCACCCAGTTCCTCCAGTTCGTCCTGGGCTACGGCCCGCTGGAGACCGGCGTACGGCTGCTGCCGCTGGCCGGCGCGGTCTTCGTCGGCGCCGCTCTCACCGGGCGGCTGACCCCGCTGCTGGGCATGAAGGCGTCGGTCGTCGCCGGCATGGCGATCGGCACCGCGGGGGTCCTCCTGCTCACGCAGGTCGACAAGGGCTCGACGTACACCGACTTCCTGGCGCCGATGATGATGCTCGGCTTCGCCATCGGGCTGAGCGTCTCCCCGGCCACGGACGCCATCATGGACTCCTTCCCCGAGGCCGAGCTGGGCGTCGGCGGCGGCGCCAACGACACCGCGCTGGAACTCGGCGCCTCCCTCGGCATCGCGGTCCTCGGCTCACTCCTCGGCACCAGCTACCGGGACGAGCTGACGGACCTGGCCGGCGGGCAGCTGCCGGCCGCGGCCCTGGACACCGCCAAGGACTCGGTGGGCGGCGGCCTGGCCGTCGCCGAGCAGGTCGCGAAGGACCCGACCGCCGGACCGCAGCAGGCCCAGGCCCTCGTCGACGCCGTCAATCAGGCGTTCGCCCATGGTGTCGCCCAGACCAGCATGGTCGGCGGGATCGTCATGGCCGCCGGTGCCCTGATCGTCCTGGCGGTCCTGCCCGGCCGTTCCGGCGGGAGGAAGCGCCGGTCGAAGGGTTCGGCCACGGAAGGAGCGGAGGGGGCATCCGTAGAAGCGGACGGTTCATCCGTAGAAGCTGAGGGTTCATCCGTAGAGGGAGTGGACGCGACAGAGGGAGTGGGCGCGACGGGAGAGAGCCGCACCGGCGTCCGCTGAATCCCGGCGCCCGCACCCCCTGCCCGAGCGACCCCGACCGGCACCCGCGGTCGGTCCAGCTCGGGCAGGGGGTGACGGGCGATGTCGCGGGCGCGTCAGCCGGGCAGCCGGTTGAGTTTGCGGATCTGCTGGTCGAAGACGCGGACGGGGGCCAGGCGGCGCCCCGTGCTGACGCGTGCGGCCGTGGGGCCGGCGGTGTAGCGCAGTTTCGGCTTCTTGTCGGTGGCCGCTGTGACGATCACCTTGGCGACGACGGCGGGGTCGTCGCCCTTCTCCATCGCCTCCGCCATGGCCTCGTCGAAGGCGCGCCGCCGCTCCGTGTACAGAGGCATCGGGGTGTCGGGCTCCGCGACATTGGCATCGAAGCTCGTCTTGGTGATGGCGGGCTGGACGAGGAGGACCCGGACGCCGTGCTCGCGGACCTCGTGGTCCAGCGACTCGGAGTAGCCCTCGATGGCGTGTTTCGCCGACGAGTAGAGGGCCATGAAGGGCTGGGGGATGATCCCGAGGACGGACGAGATGTTGATGACGCGTCCGCTTCCCTGGGCGCGCATGTGGGGCAGGACGGCCTTGGTCATACGGATGACACCGAAGACGTTGACGTTGAAGATGGTTTGGGCCTGGGCGACGGAGTTCTCCTCGCCGGCACCGGATGAGCCGATGCCGGCGTTGTTGACGAGGACGTCGATCCGCCCGAACCGTTCGATCACCTGCTCGACCAGGGTGGCGACGGAGTCGTCACTGGCCACGTCGAGGTCGAGATACGTCACCCCGGCGGGCGGGGTGAGTCCCGAGGTCTTGCGGCCGGTGCCGATCACCTCGAATCCCGCTGCGGCGAGGGCGCGGGCCGCCTCCTTGCCGATACCCGATGAGGCACCCGTCACGAGTGCTACCGGCCGTGCTGTCGCCATCAGGGGCTCCTCGAATCATTGGATTACGACCGTTTACCTTATGGCCGTAAGGCTATAAGAGGAGAGTGGCGAATGGCAAGTGGTCCACTTGCTCCGCCGGACAGTCCCTAGACGTCGAAGGCGTGCTGGGAACAACAGGGTTCGCGGCGCAGCTCTCGGCTGACGGTGAGCCAGTCGGTGCGGTCCGCGGTGCGTTGTTCAGCCGACTTGGAGGCGAACGCGCCGACCAGGTCGTCCTGGCGGTGCACAAGGCCGTCGCGCATGACCCACGAGGTACGGATCAGGTCGTCGAAGTCCTGGAAGGGGTTGCCGTCGATCGCCACGAGATCGGCGAGCTTTCCCGGTTCCAGGGTTCCGAGGTCGTCGCCGACCCCGAAGAGTTCCGCGGGGACGGAGGTGGCCGTGCGCAGCGCTTGTGCGGCGGACAGGCCGGCGGATTGGTGCAGGGCGCGCAGGCCGAGATGGAGTTGCAGGCCGAGGGGGGTCAGGGGGGCGTCGGTGCCCAGGGCGAGTGTGCCGCCGTCGGCGACGATCTTCCGGAAGACGGCCGCGTCCTGCTGGAGGGCGCGGGCAGCGGCATCGCTGGGCGGGGTCGCCGCGATTCCCTGGACGAAGGCGGTGTCCCATGGGGGCATGAGCGTGGTGACGCGTGGGTCCTTGGCCGGCGAGGGGTCTGTCATGAGCAGCGCCAGAGCGATGAACGGCGTGACAATGATCTTGAAGTCGCCGCCCGCGTACATCTCGTGGACGTCCTGGTAGGCGTGCCCCGTCGGGGAGAAGGAGTGTCCGTATTCGGCACGCTCGGTGGCCTGAAGGTGAGAGGTGAGGTCCTGGCCGACGGCCGCGCCCGGTGACAGGAAGTGGCTTCCGGAGAGGACTCCGAGTTCCTCGTGAGCGGTTCGGACGGCCTCTCGCATGATCCAGGCAGGGGCGCGTACGTAGGTCTTGACGAAGTCGTAGTCGAGGTCGACCGCCCGTTCCAGGGATCGCCTGACGCCGTCCCGGGTCCGGTGGGCCCTGCCCATGCTGTAGGCCACCCGGCTGCCGTCGATCAGCTCGCCGGTGGCGAACAGACGCGGTCCGGTCATGCTGCCCGCGGCCACGGACTCGCGGATGCGCACCGCCTCGTGGGCGAAACCGCCCAGCGAGACGCTGCTCGTGATGCCGTAGGCGAGCATCAGGCTGTTCTGCCGGCCGCCGTAGGTGTACTGCCACGGGTGCGTGTGAGAGTCCCACAGTCCCGGGATGACGGTGGAGCCGGACGCGTCGATCAGCTTCTCGCCCGTCGCTGCCCGTGCGCGGTGGGGTTCGACGGCGGCGATGCGGTTGCCGCGGACAACGATGTCGACGTCCTCGCGGACCGTCTCGCCGGTCCCGTCCCACAGGCGTCCGACGTGCACCCTGGTGACGTCGGAACGGGCGGGCAGGCGGCGGCGGTACCGCAGCGGCACGGGGATGGTGCGTCGGCCGGTGCCGTCGCGTTCGATGAGCCTGAGCCGACCGCTCGATTCGTAGAGCAGGCTGCCGGAGTCGCCCGACCAGGAGGGGTGGTCGGCCGCCTCGTCGGTGAGGCGCGAGGGATCACCGGCGGGTGTGCCGTCGGCGTGCACCGGCATCACCCACAGCGCGGACTCCATGATGAACGCCATCGCCGAGCCGTCCGGCGACCACACCGGGCCGCCGTGACCACGGTCGGACAGGGAGGCGTGCGGTGCGGGCTGGTGGGCGGTCCACTGCCCGGTACCGGTGTCGACGACGCGGATGACGTTGTATCCCTCGCGGAACCGGGCGTTGAGCCGGTTGCGGTCGCAGAACGCGATGTACTTGCCGTCGGGCGACCAACTCGGCGGACCGGGCAGGCCGTTGGCACCGAGCGGCGCGACGAGCGTCTTCTCGCTCCCCGTGGCCAGGTCGCGGATGAGGAGGTTGCCCGTGGAGTCGTGGCAGGCGAGTGTGGAGCCGTCGGGGGAGAGCACGGGGTGCAGGCGGCCTCCGGTGGCCAGCACATCGGCGCGATCGCTGCCCAGCCACTGACGGTGGACGTTGATCAGGCTGTTGCCGTCCGCGCCTCCCTCACAGGAGAACAGGACGCTCTCTCCGTCCGGTGCCCAGGACGGCATCTGCACATAGGCGGACGCATGCGCCTGCACCAGCTTCCGGGGACGACCGCCGATCGGCATCACCCACAGGGCATTGAGTGCGGCGAAGGCGACTGATTTCCCGTCGGGCGAGAGCACCGGAAGGTGGATTCCCCGCACCTCACGGTCTCCCAACGAGTCGAAGTCGTAGCGCTTTTGGCGGTACTCCGGCCGGGAGAGGCTCAGTGACGCCGTGAAGGGGATCTGTTCCGGGGCGGACCGCGCGGTGCCCGGACGCCGGACCTTCATCTGCCCGTCGGCGGCATAGAAGAGCTCACCGTCCGGGGTCCAGCAGGGCGGGAACGGAGAGACGTCCTCACCGTCGGTCAGGGCCTCGCCGTCCACCATGAGGACGGAACTCGCCGCATTGAAGGGCGCGGCGAAATCGCCCACGTGGACGTAGGCCACCCGGCCGTCCGTGGCGAGAGCCGGACCCACCAGCGTGCCCGCGTCCACCGTACGTTCCACCGATACCTCCCCGCCCCCGGCCGGGACAGAGGCCAGGGTCCGTCCGCCCTTGGCTCCGGCTCTGACGAACACCAGCCGGGTGCCGTCCGGGTGCCAGGCCGGGTCGTAGTCCTCCGCATCGGCATCGCCGGTGAGCTGCGCCAACTCACCCGACCGCACATCCACCGTCCAGATGCCGTAGGAGCTTCCGGCTACCGGATCCCCGCCGCGCTCGGACGAGAACGCTATCCGCGAACCGTCGGGCGACCAGGCCACGCCCCGGTCGTCCCAGGGGCCGGATGTCAGCTGACGCGGACGGGAACCGTCCGCCGCCATCGTCCACACATGGAACCCGCCCCCCTGATACGCGCAGACGGCGATCCGCGAACCGTCGGGCGACCAGGCCGCACGAGCCGGTTCCAGGTCCGCCGAGGTCAGCGCCGTCGCCGTCCCGCCCGCACGCGGAACCGACCACAACACACCCTGCACCGCGGCGATCAGCGGGCCGCCGACGGGCGAAGCGGACACGAACGCATTGGTGCCGGCGGTGAACTCATAAGTCCCGGCCGGTGCCGAAAGCGCAGACGCGCCGTTGGCGGAGGAGGAAACAGACGATGCCGAGGCTTGTCCTGAAGGCAGCGAAACGGCTGCGCCGGCCAGCCCGACCAACCCGGCCTTCAGAGCGCCTCGACGAGACAATTCGTGCTGTTCCATCAATCCTCGCAAGTAATCGGGAAGTACCGTGCTTTGAGAGGGCCCGGCGGTCGTTCCCGTGACAGGGACAGGGAATCGGCCGCCGGGCCCGTCGAGCGCGCCGATCCCCGTCCCCACGGGTCGGCACGCGAGGGGCCGTCCTCCCCGCTCTGGGATACGGCCCCTGTCTTTTCCTGTGGACGCATATGAACTTGCCGCGCGGGCTGCGCCGTAGTGGAGTGATCACGTCCGACGCTACGGAGGGAGGCCCGGAAGCGGATCCGTCACCGTATCTGTCAGGAGTCACCAGATGGGGATGAAAGCCTCGGCATGTCGCCCAGCGCGGCGCGCAGTTGGGCGCGGCCGGTGATGCCCAGCTTGGGGAAGATCTTGTGCAGGTGGAAGCCGATGGTGCGCGGAGACAGGTACAGGCGGGCGCCGATGTCACGGTTCGTCAGGCCTTCCGCGGCCAGTTGGGCGATCTGTAACTCCTGCGGCGTCAGGTCGGCCGGGGCGTCGTGCCCGGCCGGGGCCGCCACGGGCACGCCCGCCGCGCGGAGTTCGGCGGTGGTGCGCTCGGCCCAGGGGCGTGCGTCCAGTCGCTCGAAGATGTCGAGGGCGGTGCCGAGCAGCCCTCGTGCCTCGGCGGTACGCCGCCGGCGGCGCAGCCACTCGCCGAAGTCCAGGTGGGCGAGGGCGTACTCGAACGGCCATCGGGCGCCGTCCGGGTCGCCGGTCGCCGCCCGGAACCGGGGCTCCGCGTCGTCGGGGTCGCTCAGCAGGGCCGACGCACGGTGCACGACCGCGGCCAGGCGGGCGGAGCGGGACTTCTCCAGCGTCCGCTCGGCGGCGTGCAGCACGGTGCGGGCGTCGTCCGCCCGTCCGGCGCGGACGGCGGCCGCGGCGAGGTCGGCGAGGTAGTAGAGGGAGGCGTGGTAGTGCACGGGTGCCGGGCGGGGGCCCTGGGTGAAGACGCGGCGCAGTTGCTCGTACGCCTGCTCGTGGTCGCCCTCCGCGAGGGCCGCCATGCCGAGCGCGTGGCGGTGACGCACGTACAGGCTGCGGGACGTGCGCAGGTCCCGGCCGCGCACGGCGTCGTCCACCTGGGCGCGCGCGCCCGCGTGGTCGCCGCGGACGGCGCGCAGCGTGGCCCGAAGGAGCGGCGATCCCACGGTGACGTTGTCCGCGCCCGCCTCCGTGGCCAGCCAGAAGGCCTCCTCGGCGGCGGACTGGGCCGCGGTCCAGGCTCCGCTCTCGAACAGGGCCAGGGCCAGGGCCTGTGCGACGGTGCAGTTGGCGCCTGCCGTCGCGGCCCGGCGCAGCTGGTCCATGGCCCGGCCGAGCAGGCGTACGGCCTCGTCGGTCTCGTCCAGGATCCAGGCCGCGCCGCCGAGCGAGACGAGCTCGGACAGGGAGCCGTCCGGCAGGCCGTCCACCGCGTGGGTCAGGCGCTTCAGCAGCTGCTGCCGGTCGGTGAACGGATGGCCGGCCGCCTGTTGCCAGACGCGGTCGGTCTCGTCGGGCTGCGGCGCGATGAGACCGCTGATGCGCTGGATGTCGTGCCGGTAGCGGGGATCGCCGGAGTTGTACGCCGGGGTCGCGGCCGTTCCCAGGGCGCTCAGCGCGAGGCCGGGTGCCTGGGTGGCCATGGACTCGGCCGCGGGCAGCAGGAAGGCCAGGGAGTCGTCGTGGCGCAGGGTGACGGCGAGTGACCACCCGGCGCGCAGGGCGGCCTCGGCGAGGAGTTGGGGGTCGTCGGTCAGGGTGTCGACCCGGCCCGCGATCTCCCCGACCCACTGCGGATGTCCCGCGTACATGGCGGATGTGGCCGCGGCGAGCAGCCGGCGGGCCCGCTCCCGCGGCTGTGGTGTGAGTTCGGCGGCGCGTTCCAGCGCGGTCGCCGCGGCCGCGTGTCCGCCGCGGCGCTGGAAGCGTTCCGCGCTCTCGGCCAGGGCGTGGGCGACCTGTTCGTCCGGGCCGAGGGCGGCCGCGGCGAGATGCCAGGTACGGCGATCGGGTTCGTGCGCGAACGCGTCGGCGAGCGCCAGGTGGGCCTCGCGGCGTTCGGCGAAGGAGGCGGCCTGGTAGACGGCGGAGCGGACCAGTGGGTGACGCAGCCGCACCTGGCCGCCTTCGACGCGCACCAGCCCTGCCTGTTCGGCGGGTTGCCAGACCTCCGGCCCCTGTGCGCCGGGGGCGGCGTGCAGCACGTCCGAGACGCGTGCGGCGCCCGTGGCTGCCGCCAGGAGCAGGACGCGTCGGGTGGTGAGCGGCAGGGTGGGCAGGTCGGCGGCGAAGATGTGCTCCAGCCGGGCGGTGAGAGGGAGCGAGCCGATGTCACTGGCGCCCGGGTCCTTGGCGAAGGCCCGCGTGAGTTCGATGAGCGCCAGGGGGTTCCCGGCGGCCTGCTGAAGGATCTGGGTCCGCAGCCGGCCTCGTGGCGGCCGTGGCTGTGTGTCCAGCAGGAGCCCGGCCGCGGCTCGGGTCAGCGGGCCGGCCGTCAGATGCGGGAAATCGCGGTCGAAGCGCGCCGGCACCGCTTCCTCGCGGGCGGCGAGCAGCAGGGCGGCGGGTTCTGAGTCGAGGCGCCGGGCGACGAACGCGAGTACGTCCAGCGAGCCGACGTCCAGCCACTGGGCATCGTCGACGGCGATGAGCAACGGGCGCTCCATGGCCGCGTCCGAGAGCAGCGTCAGCACGCCGACCCGGATCAACAGCGGGTCCGGCGCAGGTAATCCGTCGGTCCGTTCCATGCCTAAGGCGTGGCGCAGGGCGTCCCGCTGCGGCGCGGGAAGCCCGTCGACGCCGGTGAGGACCGGACGCAGCAGCTGATGCGCGCCCGCGAAACCGAGGTCCTTCTCGCCCTCGCAGCCCCGCACCCGCAGCACGCGCCGGCCGCGCGCCGTGGCCTGCGAGGCGGCCCAGTCCACCAGGGTGCTCTTGCCCGCCCCCGGCTCGCCGGTCAGCACGAGCACCTTCGGGCCGCTCCCGTCCACGGTGTCGACGAGCTGCGTGATCCGCGACATCTCGTGGTCCCTGCCGAGGATGCGCTGGCCGCGTTCCTGTTCGGCACTGATGTCACCTAAGTCACCCATATCGCCGATGTCGCCGATATCCATGAGTTCCTGCTCCCCCAGCCATCCGCCCCGACCGGCACACCTGACCGGCAAATCAGCATCCTGGCATGGCGGCAGCTGCGCATGACCGGTCACATGACAGAAGCGATGCCCTCCCAGTCCCTGACAGCATCCGATCACCCACCTCACCTCACCTCACCTCGCCGAAGAACCCGGCGCACCACACGAACCCAGGAGCATCACATGTCCGACACCGTCGAACCGGTCCCGCCGGTGCTGGAGCCCGCGGCAGCCGCCTTCGTGGAGGCGACCGCCAATCCGCCCTACCTCTCCGACCTCGGCCCGGTCGAGGGCCGCAAGGCGGTCGACGAGGTGCAGTCCGGCGAGATCGCCAAGCCCGCGATCGACGAGGAGTGGATCACCGTCGCGGGCGGCCCGACGGGCAGCGTCCGGGCCCGCATCGTCAGGCCCGCCGGCGCCACCGGCACCCTCCCGGTGATCCTCTACATCCACGGCGCGGGCTGGGTGTTCGGCAACGCCCACACGCACGACCGCCTGGTGCGCGAACTCGCCGTCGGCGCGAGCGCCGCCGTGGTCTTCCCCGAGTACGACCTCTCCCCCGAGGCCCGCTACCCGGTCGCCATCGAGCAGAACTACGCGGTAGCCCGGTGGATCATCGAGCAGGGCGCGTCCAAGGACCTGGACGGGACACGGCTGGCCGTGGCCGGCGACTCGGTCGGCGGCAACATGACCGCCGCCCTGACCCTGATGGCCAAGGAACGCGGCGACGTCTCCCTGGCCCAGCAGGTGCTCTTCTACCCGGTGACCGACGCCTCCTTCGACACCGGCTCCTACCACCAGTTCGCCACCGGCTACTTCCTGCGCCGCGACGGCATGCAGTGGTTCTGGGACCAGTACACGACCGACGAGACGGAGCGCGCCCAGATCACCGCGTCCCCGCTGCGCGCCACCACCGAGCAGCTCACCGGCCTGCCCCCGGCCCTGGTCATCACCGGCGAGGCCGACGTCCTGCGCGACGAGGGCGAGGCGTACGCCAACAAGCTGCGCGAGGCCGGCGTCCCGGTCACCGCCGTCCGCTTCCAGGCGATCATCCACGACTTCGTGATGCTCAACGCCCTGCGCGAGACCCACGCCGCCGAGACCGCGATCACGCTGGCCGTCGACACCCTGCGCACCGCGCTGCACACCCGCTGAAACGCCGAGAAGGGACCCCGCCATGTCCACCACTCCCCTCCCCACCGCCCTCCTCGTGCACGGCGCCTTCGCGGACGCCGGCAGCTGGACCGGCGTCATCGCGGAGCTCCAGAACCACGGCATCCCCGTGGTGGCGCCGCCCAACCCGTTGCGCGGCCTGGCCTCCGACGCGGCGTACGTCGCCTCCGTGGCGTCCCAGATAGACGGCCCCGTAGTCCTCGTCGGCCACTCCTACGGCGGTGCCCTCATCACCGTGGCCGGCACCGCACAGAACGTGGTCGGTCTCGTCTACATCGCCGCCTACGTCCTCGAAGAGGGCGAGAGCCTCGGCGAGTTGCAGGGCCGCTTCCCGCTCTCGCCGCTGGTCAGCAACCTCAAGGAGTGGACGTACCCGGTCGAGGGCGCCGCGCCCGCGGTCGAGGTCAGCATCAAGGCCGAGGCCTACCCGCAGATCTTCGCTGCGGACGTCCCGGCGCCGGTCACCAAGGTCCTGGCAGCGGCCCAACGCCCCCTGGCCGCAGCGGCGTTCGAGGAGACGGCCGCAGCGGCGGCCTGGAAGACGAAGCCGTCCTGGGCCCTCGTCGCCGGCGCGGACCAGGCCATCAACCCCGAGGTGGAGCGCTTCGGCGCGAAGCGGGCCGGGGCCACGATCGTCGAAATCGAGGGCGCGTCGCACGCGGTGGCCGTCTCCCAGCCCAAGGAGGTCGCCGGCCTGATCCGCGACGCGGTACTGGCGACGCGCTGACGAAGCGGTCAGGCCACCTGATGTCGATCACGACAACTCCCTCCCGGCGCACGCCAGCACGCACTCCGCCCAGACGGTCTTGCCAGGCCCGTCCGCCCGCGGCTGCCAGTCCCACCGTGCCGCGAGGTGCGATACGAGGAGGAGGCCCCGCCCGGTTTCTTCCGGGTCCTCGACGCGGGTGCCCTCGCGGGTGGCCGGCCGGGTCGGAAGGCGCTCGGCACGGGTGTCGGTGACCTCGATGCGAACGGTCCGGGACCACGCCGAGAGGTGCAGGCGGAAGTGGAAGTCCCGGCCAGGGACATGGCCGTGCAGGACGGCGTTCGCTGTCAGTTCGGCGACGATCAGCACGATCGCGTCGTGCGGCTCGGTGTCGTACGGGATCCCCCAGGCGTCAAGGCGGACGGCTGCCAGGCGACGGGCTAGACGGGCTCCGCGAGGTGTGGAGGTGAAGCGCATCTCGAAGGTCTGATCGCGCGGATCGGAGGTGCCGATCAAGTGCGCGGTGGGGGTGGCGAGTTGGGTGGTGCTGGTGGGGCTGCCGGGCTTGGTCGTCATGGAGACCACGGTCCCGTCGGTGGCGTAGCGTGACCAGTGGTGACGCACCGACGCGGACCGGCTGTACGCGCGGTGTCGGTACGGGTACGAGACGCGCGGCGTGACGGCGTCCCCACGGGGGCGTTGGGCCAGGGAGGCGGTATTGATGACGGAGCGTACGAGTGCTGTCGCGGAGGCCGAGGCGGTTCCGGGCGACGGCGGCGGAGCGGTCGTGAGTCTCGGGGACGGCTGGGAGAACGAGGACGGCGGCGGGCAGCGGCCCGGGGACGAGGCCGGGCGGGGCGTCGTCACGGCGTTCGGGCAGACCATGAAGACACTGCGCGTCCGGGAGGGCCTGGAGCGCGAGGAGTTCGGGAAGCGGCTCGGGTATTCGGCGTCCACCGTTGCGTCGTTCGAGCAGGGGCGGAGGATTCCGTCGCCCCGGACCATCGACCGGGCGGACGAGGTGTTGGCGGCGGGCGGCTTGCTCTGCCTGTGGAAGGAGGAAGTGGAGCGGGCTCAGTATCCGGTGTTCTTCCAGGGGATGGCGGCCTTGGAGAAGGAGGCCATGGAGCTGCTCTCGTACGACACCCTTGTGGTCAAGGGGTTGCTCCAGACCGAGGAGTACATGAGGGCGCTGCTCGGCATGCGGCGCCCGGTACTGGACCAGGAGACCATCGAGCAGCGGGTGGCAGCGCGGCTGGCTCGGCAGGACATCTTGGACCGCTGGCCCGCGCCGCTGCTGAGCTTCGTGATGGACGAGTCAGTATTGCGGCGCCCGTACGGCGGAAAGGACGTGCTCCGAGGGCAGTTGGAGCACCTCCTCCTGAACGGCCAGAAGCGGAATGTCGAGATCCAGGTCATGCCGCTCGATTGCGAGGAAAGCGCGGGCGTGGATGGGCCGTTCACGATGGTCACGCGCCATGACGGCAAGAGGTTCGTGTACACCGAGGCACAGGGAACCAGCGCTCTTCAGACCGACCCGAAACAGGCCGCCCTCGCCGCCGCACGCTATGGGATCATCCGATCACAGGCTCTCAGTCCGCGAGAGTCACTGAAGCTCATCGAAGGGTTGCTGGGATCGCTATGAACAACGCTGAGTCCTCGACCGTCGCACCTGGCCTCACTTGGTTCAAGAGCAGCTACAGCGGGGCCGAGGGCGGCGACTGCGTAGAGGTCGCGGCTGCTACGGCCGTTGTGCACGTCCGGGACTCCAAGGCCGTCGCCGGGCCCATCGTCACGATGTCGCGTGAGGCATGGGCCGGGTTCGTCGGCTTGGCGTCGTCGGGGCGGAGCGTCTGACACTCGTACGACCGCGAGAGCCCGCCGGTTCCTCTGGGACGGCGGGCTCTCGCTCTGCGTGATGCTCGGGGCAGAGTGCTCGAACTGTAACAAGCGGGCAACGGCCGCGAAGGGGATTCCGGAGTACATTCCTCACCTTGGCTCAACGCCCCACAGTGAGGGCAGCATGATACGAAACGACTTCGAAAACCTCGAGAAGTTCGAGGCCGCCTCGTCGGAATTCTTCGTGCCGCTGCGTATCGGCATTCCGGCAGCGGGCGGACTCCGTGCCAGCTTCACCGGAGTGACGATCGACGGGGTCGTGATATCCCGCATCGCCGCCACGCCGTGCCGGATCCACCGGGACGTACGCACCATCGGCTCCACCGATCGCGAGCTGCTGAAGGTCGCGTTGCACCGGCGAGGGCGGGCGGGCGTCGAACAGGACGGCCGTCAAGTCTGTCTTCAGCCCGGCGATCTCGTGGCCTACGACACCACCCGCCCCTACGACCTCAGGCACTGGGACGACTTCGAGACCTTCGTCATCGGGATACCGCGCTCGCGGCTCGGGCTGAACGCCGAACTGATCGGTCGGCGCAGCGCGCTCCCGCTGTCGGCCGACTCGGGAATCGGACAGGTCGTGTCGGCGTGCATCACCGGACTCGGCTCCGGTATCGCGGAGGTCTCCCCGGCCGCCGGCATGCACCTCGCGGACGCGCTGATCTCGCTGATCATCTCGGCCTTCACCGATGCCTCGCCCGCCCGCACCGAGACCGAGTCGGACCCCGGCGACCGCATCCTCGCCTACAGCCTCGCCAATCTGGCCGACCCCGCCCTCTCGGTGAGCTCCGTCGCCCGCCGCCACGGAATGTCGGTGCGCTATCTCCAGAAGCTGCTGCACCGCCGGGACATCTCCCTCGCCGCCTGGATCAGGCACGAGCGCCTGCACCGCATCCACCGGGACCTGTCCAACCCCTCGCTGGCGAGCCGTACGACGGCCGAGATCGCGGCCCGCTGGGGAATCCTCGATCCCACGCACCTCAGTCGCGCCCTCAAGGCGGAGTTCGGCCGGACCGCCCAGCAGATCCGCCGCGCGGCCGGATCCTGAGGGACGTAGGGGAAATCCTTATGTCAGGAAGGGCTTTCCCAATGCCAGGAAGGGCTTTCCCATATGAATGCCGAAGCGGCCGGATTGTCCCGGCATCGACAGGCACTTAGTCTCGTAGTCGGGAGGTGACGGCAGTGGCGACAGGCCCGAGCCCGGACAGCCTCGTCTACATCATCGACGACGACCAGGAACTGTGCAGTTCACTGGCCTGGCTGCTGGAGTCCGTGCGCATCACCTCCCGTTGCTTCACCGACGTGAAGTCCTTTCTGGAGTCCTACGACCCGCAGCAGCCCGCCTGCATGGTGCTGGACGTGCGCATGCCGGAAGTGAGTGGCTTTCAGCTCCTGGAGACGCTGAACCGGGCCGGATCGGCGATTCCGGTCATCTTCGTCTCCGCCCATGGCGACATCAGAATGTCGGTGCGGGCACTACAGAACGGCGCCCTGGACTTCCTGGAAAAGCCCTACGATCCGCAGCACATACTCGAGGTCGTCCAGCAGGCACTGCGGACCGCGCGGGAACGGTTCGCCCTCGCTGCCCGGCAGCAGGTGCTCAAGTCGCGCCTGGACAGCCTCAGTCCGCGTGAGCGGGAAATCCTGCACATGGTGATCGACGGAATACCCAGCAAGAACATCGCGACACGACTGGGGATCAGCACGAAGACGGTCGATGTGCATCGCACCCGTATCCGGGAGAAGACCCGCGCCGAGAGCGTGGCGACTCTCGTCCGCGACGTGCTTCAGATGGGCCTGGCGTAAGGAATTCTCTAATGGTGCCGGGGTGACCGCTTTCCTAGGATTTCCCCTGTCAAGGTCTGCCCCCTTGACGAGGAGTGAACAATGGGACCCAGCTTCAGTGTCATGGTCACCGGCGCGCTGCCGATGGCCGCCTACGGCCCGCTCGCCAAGCAGGTCGAGGACGCCGGCTTCGACCAACTGCACATCGCGGACGACCTGGTCTTCCGCCCGGCCTGGCCTATCCTCACCGCCGCCGCCCTGAGCACCTCGCGCATCCGGCTGGGCCCGTTCATCATCACGCCGCAGGTCGCCCACCCCGTCTACCACGCCGCGAACCTCGCGGCGCTCGACGAACTGTCCGGCGGGCGCATGGTCGCGGGGATCGGCCGGGGCGGCTTCAACCCGCTCATCGGCGCCGTACCCCCGTCGAAACCGATGACGTGGATGCGCGAGGCGCACGCGTTGATGACGCGGATGCTCGCCATGGACCGCGCCCCGTTCGAGGGGCAGTACTTCACGGCCACCGAGGACCTCTACTTCCAGTTCCAGGTGCCGCGTCAGGTCCCGCTGTACGTCGGGACCTGGTCACCGCAGACGGCCCGGCTCGCCGGCACGATCGCGCCGGGGATGAAGGCCGACTGCGTCGCGAGCCCCGAGTATGTCGCCCGGCTCAAGGCCCAGTTCGCCGAGGGGCGGGCCAGTGTGGGGAAGTCGTTGGAGGGCACCGAATTCATCCTCGGTCCCCTGTGCGCGATCTCCGCCGATGCCGGCCGTGCCGAGGACTCCATCCGCGGGATGCTGGCCCTGCTCCAGCCGTTCCTCGCGCCGATGATCCGTGCGGTCGGCATCGGCGAGGACGAGGTGGAGGCCGCGTACACCGCCTTCACCAAGGGCGACATCGCCGAGGCGAAGGGCCTCGTGACGCGCCGCGCCATCGACGCGTTCAGCCTCACCGGCACGCCCGACCAGGTCGTGCGGCGGATCGGCGACCTGGTCGACGCGGGCGCCGACAACATCGCGTTCGGACCGCCCCATGGCGACGATCCGGTGGAGTGCATCCGCCTGATCGGCGAAGAGATCCTGCCCCGATTCACCAGCCGCTCCGCACGGAAGGTCGTCATATGAGTCATCTGACCGAGGACACCGACGCCCTCCTCCGTCGTCTCGAACGCGTCTGGAACGACCAGGACATCGAGAAGATCGCCAGTCTGTTCACCGACGACTGCGTCTACGAGGACTTCGCCGAGGGGGCGCATGTCACGGGACCGGACGGTGTCCGCCAGTTCGCGGCGGCCGTCTACGCCACCATGCCCGACTTCTCCCTCACGCTGCGCCGGATCGGCACCGGCCCGACGCACGGCGTGAGTGAGTGGACGATCACCGCGACCTGGCAGGGCGACTTCGAGGGGGTGGACCGGACAGGCACCCGCATCGAGTTCTCGGGACTGTCCATGTACGAGTTCGAGGACGGCCTGATCAGACGGAACTCCGACTGCTGGGACTACACGGTCCTGGCCAAGCAGATGCGGGTTCTCCCGGCGCGGCTGCGCGAATTCCTCTGACCACGACCGGATCCCCGGCCGCCCTCCTGGGGCAGCCGGGGATCCGGTCTGTCGGTCACTCCGCGCCCGCGCCGAACTCAACGACGCGGCGGCTCGGCGCGGGCGGTCCTGCCGAAGAAGACCCGGGTGAGCTGTACCCGGCTGCTGATCTCCAGCTTGGTGTAGATGCTCTTCATGTGCTGGCGCACCGTGTAGATGCTCAGGGTCAGCGCCTCGGCGATCTCACGGTCGGACAGCCCCGCGGCGACCATGCGCGCCACATCCGACTCCCTGTTCGACAGGGCGGGCCGGCCCTGGTTCACATAGCGCGGCTCGGCCGACTCCAGGGACAGCTCCATGACCTCCGCCCCCGGCTGTCCGGGCACCGACCGGATGCTGCAGTTGAGCACGTCATTCGCCCCGTCGCGCTTCCTGACCACATAGGAACGGCGCGATTCGGCGACCGACGGCTCGGTGTCCCGCAGAATCCGGTACAGGATGTCGCCGCCCTCCCGGAGGTCGTCCAGCAGCGCCGCGGCGGGCGGAGTGACGGTGGGCTCGGTGGAGTCGGGGCTGGTGTAGGCGACCGCGGCGGAGCTGTTCTCCAGGGCGAGGGTGACGACGTCCAGCCGTTGCTGGAGCTGCTGACGACCGCGCAGCGCGGTCACCGCACCGCCGACCACCCCGGCCAGGGCCGCCATGAAGTGCAGGTCCGTCTCGGCGACGGGCGTGTTCACCCGGTCGGAGGAGAAGTCGATGGTGCCGATGATCGAACCCCGGACCAGGATCGGCGCCTTGAGGACGTGGAGCATGTTCTCCAGGCGGTCCACCAGCCGGTATATGTCGGACTGCCGCCACTGCTGGAGGGATCGGCCCTCGAGGTTGTAGGCGGGCGACGCGGTCGCCATGACCTGCCGGAGTTCGTCGTCGACGGGCCGGCCCAGCCGCTCGTACGCCGCCAGGAAGCGGTTGCTCACATTGCGCGAGGCGTACCAGGACGGGCTGGTGGTGCCCTCGTTGAACAGGTACACCGCACTCATGGGGAAGTCGATGACACGCCGGGACAGGGAGAAGTACGCCTGCCCCAACTGCTCCAGGTCGTCCACGTCGGCCAGCACCGCGGCCAGCTCCGCCAGACTGGCGTAACGCTGTCCGTCACTGCGCACACCGGGCGCGGACCCTGCTCTGCCGTCGCTCTGCTGATTCCCCATCCGAGTGTGCCCCATCTCCACGGGCGCCCTCCGGCCAGACCAAGAACCGGGCCGGCGCCGGCCGCGCTGTCGAGAAGTCGAGCATCGGAATAACCCGGGCCTGGTACCGGTGCCGACCGCCCCGGCGGGAAGCTCCAGAGGCCACACATCGTCGGGTCCCGCGCGCTGCGCAGGCGGAGATATCCGCAGGTGAAATATAGCCTCCATGGCCCGATACCACCAGGGATGACCGGACTTGCCAGGGCCCGTGCGTACGGCGCCCCGACCGGGTCGGACCGGCCGTGAACCTACGTTCCGAAAGGGGTCGTCACAGGGCCGGTCTCACTTGACCAGCGGCAGGTTGGCGGGCGTGCAGGTACGGTCCTTGGGCGCCACGAAGTCCTTGACCGTCGCGCTGGTGATGAGCCCGTTCTTGACGACGTACTTGGTCGCGGGCTCGCCCTTGATGGCGGCCTGCATGGCGGCGACCGCCGCGACTCCGGTGCAGTACGGGTCGGTGTCGACCGAGGCGGTGAGGGTCCCGCTCTTGAGCGCCGCGATCGCCGAGGTGTCGCCGTTGGACCCGGTGACCAGGATCCCGTTCGGGCTTTCGGGGGTGTACACCTTCTTGCCGGCGGCGATGACGGCGGAGGAGACGCCGAGCGCCGTGGAGTCGTTGAAGCTCCAGAAGCCGGCGATGTCGGGGTGCGCCGACAGCAGGTCCTGGGCCAGCGCCGAGGCGCCGCTGCTGGTGTTCTGGGTGTTGTCCTGCTGGGAGACGATGGTCAGCCCGGCCCGCTTCGCCGCGGCCGTGAAGCAGTCGGTCATCCCCACGATCGACTTGACCGGGAAGCCCATCACCGCGATCTTCCCGTGCGGCTTGGCGGTGGCGAACAGGTCGGCGAGCTGGTCGAGGATTCCGCCGCTCTCGCAGCTGTAGACCTCCCACCAGACAGTGGAAGCCCCGGCCGTTCCCGCGGAGTTGATGCCGATCACCGGGATCTCGGCGCCCTTGGCGGCGGCGTAGGCGCCCGCGATGGCGTTCTCGTCCAGCGCCCACGCGGCGAGTGCGTCGACGTGCTGGTCGATCATGGTCTGGACGTTCGACACCTGGGTGTCGGCCGACAGGTTCGCGTCGTAGGTCTTGGCTTTCCAACCGAGGCCGGCCGCCCCGGACTTGAAGCCCTTGGAAATGTCCTGCTGGCCTTCCTGGGCCATCACCGGCGAGCCGAACGCGACGGTCTTGCCGCCGCCCGACCCACTCCCGACCGACTCGGAACCATCGGTTCCGCAGGCGGTGGCCACGGCCATGGCGCCGATCGCGAGGCCGCTGAGCGCGAGGCGCGAGAATCTGCTGTGCATGGCGTATGTCCGATCTGATGAGGGTTGATGAGGTTTGATGAGAGTTGGTGAAAGGTGTCGAGGGGTGGGCGGAGCCGCGGTTGGCGTCACGGCTCTTCGGCGACGGCGGCCGTCTCCTCCGCGGTGCGCCGGCGCAGGCTCCTCCAGCGCACCGCGCTCAGGCCGACCGCGAGGATGAGCAGGAGGCCGTTGACCGCCTGCCGCCAGAAGCTGGAGATGTCGGCGAGGGTCATGATGTTCTGCACCACGCCGAGGAAGAGCACTCCCAGCACGGTGCCCCAGATGCTGCCCTTGCCGCCGCTGAAGGAGGTGCCGCCGATCAGTACCGCGGCGAGTACGCCGTTGAGCAGCGAGGGATCGATCTGCGGGGAGGCTCCGGTGAGCCGGCCGACCTGGATGACGCTGCCGATCCCGGCGGCCAGCCCGGCCAGCGCGTAGACGGCCGCGGTGGTGTTCTTGACGTTGATGCCGTTGAGCCGCGCGGCCTCCGCGTTCGATCCGACCGCGAACACCGAGCGGCCGAAGCGGGTGTAGCGCAGCACTGAGGCGGTCACCAGGATGAGCAGCACGTCGAAGACCAGGATGATGGGCACCGACCCCAGCTCGCCGGTCGCGAACGTGTGCACCGGGCCGAAGGCGGGCTTGGTGAAGACGTCGACGGTGGAGCCGTTCTTCACCACCAGTGCCAGGCTCGCCGCGATGGACGCCATGCCCAGGGTGACCACCAGGAAGGAGATCGCCAGCCGGGAGATCAGCAGCCCGTTCACGGCCCCGAGCCCCGCCCCGAGGGCCAGGGCGCCCAGCACGCAGACGATCGTCGGCGCCCCGGAGGACAGCAGCAGTCCGAGTCCCATGCCCGCCGCCGCGGTCATGGAGACGACGGACAGGTCGATGCCGCCGGCGATGATGACGAAGGTGGAGCCGATCCCCAGTGACATGGCGACGCTGTTGGCCCCGACGATGTTCATCAGGTTCGGCCAGGTGAAGAAGGCCGGCTGGGCGATCGAGGAGACGACCATCAAGGCGACCAGGGCGATGACGACACCGCCCGTCTCGCCCAGGCGTGGCAGCGGCGGCAGTTGACGGCGTGCCCGCTCGCCGGGCTCGGCGCTGGAGGGTTCGGCCTGCTGTTGGAGAGCTGTCATGACGGTTCCTGTCAGGGGTGTGGCCGGGCGCCTGCGGCTGCTGGCCGGGCGGGCGGGCGGGTCAGACGGCTTCGGGCTGCGGACTGCCAGTGACCATGGCGCGGTTGATGGTCTCCTCGTTGATGTCGGCCCCGCTGAACTCCGCGACGGCCTCCCCCCGGTACATCACCAGCACCCGGTCGCAGACTCCGCACAGCTCGTTCAGCTCCGAGGAGATGAACAGCACCCCGGCGCCGCGGGCGGTCTGTTCCCGCAGCAGGGCGTAGATCGCGCTCCGGGAGCCGACGTCGATACCCCGGGTCGGCTCGCTCAGGACGTAGACGGGAAGGTTCAGGTCGAAGAGCCGCCCGATGGTGATCTTCTGCTGGTTGCCTCCGGACAGTGCCCGCACGGGTAGGTGCGGGGAGGCCGTCCGGATGCCGTATCGGCGCACCGCGTCGGCCACCCGGCCGCTTTCCGCCCGCGGCCTGCGGATCCCGTACCGGAAGACGTGCTGGGGCCAGGCCACGGAGAGGTTCTCGGTGACCGACCGCTCCGGGAGCAGGGCCTTGGCCTTCCGGTCCTCCGGTACGAATCCCAGGCCGCCGCGGAGTACGGCCCCGGGCCGGCCGAGCCTGATCGCCCGCCCGGCCGCCCGCACCCGGCCCTCGGCCGGGACGGCGCCGGCCAGGGCGTGGCCCAGAGCCTCCTTGCCGGAGCCCGAAAGACCGGCCACGCCGACGATCTCCCCGGCCCGTACCGACAGGTCGACCGACCGCAGTCCCTGGGCCCGCGCCGAGAGGCCGACGGCGCTCAGGACCGTGTCCGCGCCGTCCAGTTCGTGGCCGCGCCTCCCGTAGTAGTCGCCCAGTTCACGGCCCACCATGAGGCGGACGAGGTCCTCCTCCGGCGTCCGCGGGATCGGGACGGTGGCCATGATCCGGCCGTCCCGCAGCACGGCGGCGGAGGTGGCGGCCCGGTAGATCTCGTTCATCCGGTGCGTGATCATCACGACCGCGGTGCCCAGCGTGCGGCGCTGCTCGACGAGTTCGAGCAGCCGGTCTGCGGCCTTCTCCGACAGGGAGCTGGTGGCCTCGTCCAGGATGAGCACCCGGGGGTGGGTGGCCAACGCCCGTGCGATCTCGACCTGTTGCTGGAGTTCGATGGACAGGTCACCCACCCGCGCGCGGGGGTCGATCGTCATCCCGTACGTCTCCAGCAACTCGGCGACCGCGGACCGCAGCCTGCGCCAGGACACCGCGACCCTGCCGGACACCGGCAGCCGGCCCAGGAAGACGTTCTCCGCGACCGTCAGGTCGGCGGCCAGGGTCAGCTCCTGGCTGATCAGCGCGATCCCGTGAGAGAGCGCGGTCTTCGCGTCGGGAATGCGTGCGGGTTTTCCGTCCACCAGTATTCGTCCGGCATCGGGAGCGAGCATCCCGCCGAGAATCCGGGCAATCGTCGACTTCCCCGAACCGTTCTCACCGGTAAGCGCGGTCACTGTGCCGGCATGAAATTCCACGTTGGCGTCCCGCAGCACGACAGCGCTTCCGAAACGCTTCGTTATTCCTTCGGCCCGCAGCAACGGAGCGGGTCTGACCTGCTCATCTCCGGAATTCATGGCCGAATGCTAGGCGGGAGAACTCGCCTATAACCATCCCCACTGAGGGTAAAATAACACCTCCCTAGTTCTAGGGAGGCGCATCAGACTCCACCTCTCTTTTTCAGATTTCTATTCTATTGTGAAATAGTTTCCGAAAGTCCGGTCATGTTGCCCTCATCAACACCGAGGCCGAGGGATAGTCGCTGGCCCAGCCCGCGGTCAACGGCGCGACGAAGACATTCTCGGTGCGCGTGCGCGTGATCTTCCAGGCGCCGTCGACCTTGCGGAAAGCGTTGTTCAGCCGACTCGAGCGCAGCAGGGACTTACCGTCGGAGAAGAGCCACGGCTGGATGTGGATCCACTGGCCGGTCGCCTCGTCGCCGTCGACATGGATCTGCTCCGAGGTCAGGTAATGCGCGTTCAACAGCAAAGCCGGGTCCTGCTTCTGGCCCCAGAACCTGTCGAAGTGCTCTCGGATCGCGGCCGCTCCCTCG
The DNA here is from genome assembly GCF_040654815.1 of Streptomyces sp. NPDC050619. NCBI lineage: Bacteria > Bacillati > Actinomycetota > Actinomycetes > Kitasatosporales > Streptomycetaceae > Streptomyces > Streptomyces sp. NPDC050619. The sequence continues at coordinate 181,773 of NZ_JBFAIR010000006.1, forward strand.
GCGCGGCCGAACTGACCGTCGTAGTACTCCCCCACGCCCTCCCAGACGGCGTCCTCGGCGTACAGGTCCATGATCAGGTCGATGCGGTCCCCGTCGTTGCGAACGCCGTACTCGGGGATCGGGGTGTCGCACAGGAACATGTAGCGCGTCTGGAGCCGGCGGATCTCGGACTCGGCCTCCAGCTTCTCTATCCGCTCGACGAGGCCGGCGATGGTGGTGGCGTCGACAGTGGTGGGACTGGTTGTGGGACTGGTTGTGGGATTGGTTGCGGGACTGGTCATGGGACTCCTTTCGTAAGTCATGGGACTCCCGTCGTCGTGTCCGGTTCGGTCAGGGGGGTCGGCGGTTCGCCGGCCCAGGCTCGGCGCAGCAGCCGGGTGAGTCCCTCGGCGGTGACCTCGCGCGGATTGGCGTACGGGGCGGCCAGCGCCAGCTCGACGATCCGGTCGATCGCTGCTTCCTTCATGCCGAGTTCGCGCAGCGAGCCGGGGGCGCCCAGTTTTCGGGCGAGTTCCCACAGCGCCACCGCGGGGTCGGCGCCGCCCAGCGCGCGCCCGAGCGCTGCGACCGCTTCAGGGGCGCTCGGCTGGTTGTACGCGAGGGCGTGCGGCAGGACGACGGTGTGGGTGTCGGCGTGCGGCAGGTCGAGGGTGCCGCCGAGCGTGTGGCACAGCTTGTGGTGCAGGGACATGGTGGTGGCGCCGAGGCAGACCCCGCACAGCCACGCACCGTACTGGGCCTCGGCGCGCGCCAGGACGTCCGCGCCGTCGGCCACCACGGCGGGAAGCGTGGTGGCGAGGGCCCGCGTTCCGTCCTCGGCCATGAGGCTGATGACCGGTGAGGCGTCCGGGGCGTAGAGGGCTTCGACGGCGTGCGCGATGGCGTTCATGCCGCTGGTCGCGGAGACGGCCGGCGGGAGGCTCAGGGTGAGTTCGGGGTCGTACAGCACGCTGACCGGCAGGACCCGGAGGTCCTTGCCGGTGCGCTTGCGGCCGTTCTCGGTCAGCCCCCATACGGAGGTCATCTCCGAACCGGCGTACGTCGTCGGGACCGCGATGATCTTCAGGCCGTGTTCCAGGGCGATCGCCTTGCCGAGACCGATCGCCGAGCCGCCGCCGACCGTGACACAGCCGTCGGCCCCCAGCTCCGCCACGCGGTCGCGCGCCTCGGCCACGGACTCGACGGGGACGTGCATGCGGGCATGGGGGTGCACTCCGGCGGCGCGGTCGCCGATCAGCTGGGCGACGGCGTGGCCGAGCTCCTCCTGTTCCGGGGAGCACAGGACGAGCACGCGCTCGAGTCCTGCCCGGTCGATCTCGTCGGGCAGTTGGGCGACCACGCCGGGGCCCATCACCACGCGCATCGGCAGCGCCTGGTACGCGAAGGCTCGGGCGCGGTTCCGGTTCATCGGTCGGCCTCCTGGGCGGTCTCGCCGGTCTCGCCGGTCTCGCCCGTCTCACCGAGGAGGGTGATGTCGAAGTGGACGGCGCGGTACGGGTTGTCGAAGCCGAGTTCGGCCGCGCGGGCGGGGTCGTCGACCCGGGTGAAGTCGCGTATGAGGCTCTCCTTGACGCCGAAGACCACGTCCGAGCCGATGTACGGGCTGTCCTTGACGAACAAGTGGGTGATCAACGGCCGGTGCCCTTCGGCGCTCACCAGGAAGTGCACATGCGCGGGCCGGTACGGGTGCCGGTGTGTGGCTTCGAGCAGACGTCCGACGGGCCCGTCCACGGGGATCGGGTAATAGCGGGGAACGATGGAGCGGAACCAGAACTCGCCGTTCTCGTCCGTGGTGAACAGGCCGCGGAGGTTGCGATCGGGTTGGACGCCGGGCTGCTGCACGTCGTAGAAGCCCTCGGCGTTCGCCTGCCAGACGTCGACTTCGGCGTGCGCGAGGGGTACCCCCGTCTCGTCCGTGACGCGCCCGGTGACCAGGCACTGTTCGCCCTTGCCGTCCAGCGCGATGAGGTCGCCCGGTTTCCTGGGGGGTGACTCGACCATGTGGAAGGGTCCGAGCACGGTGGACTCGGTGGCCAGCTCCAGCGAACGGTTGTTGACCGTCTCGACCAGCATGGAGACGCCCAGCACGTCCGAGAGCAGGATGAACTCCTGCCGTACGTCGGTGCACGCCTGACCTGTCTCGGTGAGAACGGCGATCGCCGCTTCCCACTCCTCGTCGGTGAGCTCGACCTCCTTGACGAAGTCGTGCAGGTGCCGCACGAGGGAGCCCAGGACCTCCCTCAGTCTCGGGTCGGTGTCCGTGCCGAAGCTCGCGACGACGATCTCGGCGGACCTGCCTTCACTGAACAGCGAAGATGCGTTCATCGTTGTGCGGCGACTCAGGCGAGGTTGATCCATACGCCCTTCGTCTCGGTGAACTCGTCGATCGCGCTCCCGCTCATCTCGCGGCCCCAGCCGCTGGCGCCGAAGCCGCCCCAGGGCGCGGCCGGGTCGAGGAACGGCAGCATGTTCACGTAGACCGTGCCGGCCCGGATCGTGGCGGCCAGGTTGTGTGCGGTGGTCAGGTCCTTGGTCCACACGCAGGCGGCGAGCCCGTAGTCGGTGTCGTTCGCCCGGGCGGCCAGTTCGTCGGCGTCGTCGTAGGAGAGGATCGAGAGCACCGGACCGAAGATTTCCTCCCGCGCGATCGTCATGTCGTCGGTGACGCCGCTGAAGACAGTCGGCTGGAAGAAGTAGCCGGCGGCGAGGTCGCCGTCGGGAGAGCCGCCGCCGGTGACCAGTTCGGCGCCCTGCTCGACACCGAGGCGCACGTAGTCGGCGACGCGGTCGACCTGATCCTGCGAGACCAGCGGGCCCAGCACCGTGTCCGGGGACATGCCGGGCCCGAGCGGCAGCCCGGCCGCCGCTGTGGCGATCTTCTCGGTGAACTCGTCGACGCGGCGGGAGTCCACGAAGAAGCGGGTGTACGCCGCGCAGACCTGACCGCTGTTGAGCATTCCGCCCTGGAGGTTTCCGGCCACCGCGGCGTCGATGTCGGCGTCCCGGGCGACGATGCTGGGTGCCTTGCCGCCGAGTTCGAGGCTGAGCCGCTTCAGGTTGCCCGCGGCGGCGGCCACGATCAGCTTGCCGACCTCCGTCGAGCCGGTGAAGGAGACCTTGTCCACGTCGTCGTGCTCGGTCAGCGCCTTGCCGGCCACCGGACCGCCGGTCAGACAGTTGACCACCCCGGCCGGAATCCCGGCCTCGACGCAGAGCCGCGCCAGGAACACCGTGGTCAGCGGCGTCTGTTCGGCCGGTTTGAGGACGACCGTGTTGCCGCAGGCCAGCGCGGGCGCGAGTTTCCACGCCGCGATGGCGAGCGGCAGGTTCCACGGCGTGATCAACGCGCACACGCCGATGGGCTCACGCCGTGTGTAGTGCATCGTGCCGGGGATGGAGACGGCGGACACCGAGCCTTCGATCTTGGTGCACCAGCCGGCGTAGTACCGGAACATCTCGATGGCCAGCGCCACGTTGAAGCCCCTGGCGACGCCGATCGGCTGGCCTTGGTCGCGGGTCTCCAGCTCGGCGAGCTCGTCGGCGTGCTTCTCGATGAGGTCGGCGACAGCCCAGAGCAGCCTTGCCCGAGCCGCCGGGGTCATGGTGCGCCATGCCGGGTCCTCGAAGGCGGTGCGGGCCGCGGCGACCGCCGCGTCGACGTCGGCCGGCCCGGCTTCGGCGACGGAGCCGAGGGGTATCCCCGTCGCCGGGTCGTAGGTCTTGAACTCGGCGCCGTCCGCGGCCGGAACCCAGTCCCCGCCGATCAACAGACTCGATGGCATATCCATGGCCGGTCCTTTCTGCATAGCAGTGGAAGTGGAAGTGAAAAGGAGGGGGGAGGAAAGAGAAGTCGACGGAGTGGTCGTCACCGGTCGGCGAGGAGGAGGTCGGACGCCTTCTCGCCGATCATGATCGCCGGAGCGTTGGTGTTGCCCGACGGGACCGCCGGCATGATCGACGCGTCCGCCACCCGCAGCCCGGCGATTCCGTGCACCCGCAGGCTCGGGTCCACCACGGACAGCGAGTCGAGTCCCATGCGGCAGGTGCCGACCTGGTGCTGGTACGTGCTGACCGCGCGGCGCACATACGCGCGCAGGTCGTCCCGGGTACGGGCCTCGGGGCCCGGAGCCACCTCGGCCTTGCGCCATTCGTCGAAGGCGGCCGCGCCACCGATCTCGCGGCACAGCTCCACGGCGTCCACGAGCGCTTCGAGGTCGTACCGCTCGGCCAGCATGTTCGGGTCGACCAGAGGCAGCGCCTCGGGGTCGGCCGAGGCGAGGCACAGGGTGCCGCGTGACAGCGGCCGTACGATGCCGGGCGTGATGGTGTAGCCGTGCTCCGGGACCGGATAGCTGTCCGCCGGGTAGACGACGTGGAAGAACAGCGGCTGGATGTCCGGTCCGGGGCGGGCGGAGTCGGTGCTGGCGAACAGCTGCGCCTCCAGGAGGTTCGCCTTGCCGGGCGGTAGCGGCTTGGTCGCCTCGTAGACGTTGAAGACGACGGCGTGGTCGTGCAGGTTCTCCCCGACCCCGGGCAGGTCGTTCCTGACCTCGATGCCCATCTCCTTGAGGTGCGCGGCCGGTCCGATGCCGCTGAGCAGGAGCAGTTGGGCGGATCCGATGACACCGGCGGACAGGACGACCTCGGCCGCCGCACGGGCCTGGTGCAGGACCCCGTCCACGGCGTACTCGACGCCGACCGCCCGGTCGCCGTCGAACAGGATCCGGTGCGCGCGGGCGCCGGTGGTCACGGTCAGCGCCGGGTTGCCGAGCACCGGGGCGACAAAGCTCTGCCAGGCGCTCATCCGCTTGCCGTCCCGGGCGGTGAGGTGGTTGAAGCCGACGCCGGACATCTGCTCGCCGTTGAAGTCGTCGGTCCGCGGGATGCCGAGCCCGGCGGCGGCCTCGACGAAGGAGACGGCGGTGGGGTGCGGATCGCTGATACGGGAGACCGGCAGCGGACCGCCCGCGCCGTGCCATGCGCTCGCGCCGTCGACATGGTCCTCCGAGCGCTTGAACAGCGGGAGCACGCTGTCCCAGTCCCAGCCGGGGCAGCCGTTGTAGGCCCAGGAGTCGTAGTCGCTGCGGTGCCCCCGGACGTAGATCATTCCGTTGATCGAGCTGCTGCCGCCCAGCACCTTGCCGCGCGGCCAGACGATGGATCGGCCGTTCGCATGCCGCTGCGGGCTGGTGGGCACCGACCAGTCCACGTCACTGCCGAGCAGCGCCGGCCATGCCTGGGGAGTGCTGATCAGCGGGTCGTCGTCGGAAGGCCCGGCTTCCAGGACATGCACGCTGTGCCCCTGATCGAGCAACCGCCGCGCGATGACACTGCCCGCCGACCCGGCACCGACCACCACATAGTCGTGTTCCGTGGATTCTGTTCTCGCCAAGTCGCTCGTCATGTCGCTCGCCATGTCGTTTCGCCTCCCCAGTCCTGTGTCTGGCGGTGACGTTAGACAGCGGAGCGGCGGGGCGGGCACCATCACGCGCCCCGGTATTCGCCAGTTCGCGCCCGGCATTCGCCAGTTCACGCATCGGGCGCTTCGCCTCTGGCGATCACCGAAATGATATCGGCGTACTTCCCACCCATAACAGTTCACTTCCGGGAGAGACGATGACCGACCCGGGCGGGCGCACCACTTTCTTGACCTGCTATGCCGATATCCACGACTACGGGTGGCATCACGTCGACCTGTTCGTCCACGATGCCGAGGGCAAGGAGATCAACTGGGTCCACTGGCAGGTCGACGAGGACGGGCCGGACGCCGCGGACCGCGCGACCGCCCGCGTCGAACCGGCGCTGCGCCGCACCGGCGAGTGGGAGCACGGGTTCCGGGCCGACGGCAGCAGCTACTGGACGGCGCGAGCGGCGTGGACCGAGTGAGCGCGGACGACCTCGAACTCGCCGACTACCGGCAGCTCGTCCAGGGCCTGAAGTACTGCGTGCTGCTGCACGACGCCACGACGTACGAGATCCTCTGGGCGAACAAGGCCGCCTGCCGGCTGCTGGAGTGGACGGTCGACGAGCTGAAGCCGCTCAAGGCGCCGGACATGTCCAAGAACGCGCGGCAGTACAGCCGCGAGCTCGGGCACCGCTGGCTGCGCCGGGCGGTCGACCACGGAGAGAGCGCCACCGAGTGGTGTTACCGGTCGAAGAGCGGCGAGGAGATCCTGACGGAGGCCATCGCGATCCGGGTGGAGCTGCCGTCCAGGCCGATCGTGATGGTGCAGTTCCGCGACATCGCCGAGGAGAAGGCCACCCAGCGCGACCTGTTCCGGACCGAGGGCCGGCTGCGGGCGTTCCTGCGCAATCTCGCGGAGGGAATCGTCGTCCTCGACGAGGACGGAGTGGTCGCCTTCGCCAGCGAGTCCGCCGCACAGCTGCTGGACGTCGACGTCACCGCACTGACCGGCTCGGATTTCGCCCGGTTCTGCGATCCGCCGTCCCGGCGGGTCCTGAGCGAGAGCATCGAGAAGACGTCCAAGGGAGCGCCTCCCCAGGATTCGAGGTACCGGCTGGCCACGCCCGGCGGCGACCCCAAGTGGTACGCGGGCACGTGCCAGTACATCGAGATCGAGAGCGACCTGCGCGGGCATCTGCTGCTGTTCCACGACATCTCCGACCGGGTGCGCACGGAGGAGGAGCACCGCAGGGACACCCAGTACCTCAATCACCTGGCCAGGTACAACGCGATGGGCGACATGGCGATGGCCATCGCACACGAGGTCAGCCAGCCACTCGCCGCCGCGTACAACTTCGTCGAGGGCGCCCGCAGCAGGCTCGGCGACTCCGGCCCTGTGGACAATGCGCAGGTGGCCTGGGGCCTCGAAAACGCCAAACGCCAGATCGAGCGATCGAGCCAGATCCTCAAGAGCCTGCGGCAGTACGTCGTACGGCTCGAACAGTCCGAGCAGCTGATCGACCTCAACGCGATCGTCAGGGACTGCCTCTACTTCATCGACCTGAGAGCCCAACAGCATTCCGTCGCCCTCGCACTCGACCTGACCGCCGAGCCGCTCCCGGTGCGCTGCGAGAAGGTCCTGATCGGACAGGTCGTGATGAATCTCGCCTTCAACGCCATCGACGAAATGGCGCGATGGCCGGTGCGACAGCGCAGAGTCGAGCTGGCCACCAGGCGCTCGGACGGCCACGCCGAACTGGTCGTCCGCGACTACGGGCAGGGGCTGTCCGCGATGCCCGGCGGCAAGGTCTTCGACGGTGTCTTCACGTCGAAGGAGAACGGAAACGGTATCGGTCTGGCCCTGAGCCACCGCATCATCACCCGTCACCGCGGTCACATCCGGGCCGCGGAGCACACTCCTCACGGAGCGGCCTTCTCCTTCGGCCTCCCCTCGGCGCACCCGTAAAGAAATCCTCATGCCGGTGAAGAAATCACCCAAAGTCGTTGCGTCCGACCCCGATTGTGGGATCTGTGATGCGCAAATAGCCTCAATCTCGACCTCAATCTCAGTCTCAGTCTCAATGCGCAATGGCCGATACGAGGCAGAACCCGCTGCCGTCCAAGGAGCCCGGTGATGAAGCGAACTCCCGACCCCTCAGCGGACCGAGACCCCGCCCGACCGGCGCTGCCGACCTTCGCGGAGGTCCTCGCGCACGTGGCGGACCGTCGCACCGAATTCACCGAGAAACGTCACGTTCCGCGCGACATGATCGAGGAATTCCGGCAGATCGGCCTCTACCGTGCCACGACACCGAAGCGGTTCGGCGGCGACGCCCTGCCGCCCGCGGAGTTCCTGCGCCTGATCGAGCGGATCTCCGAGGTGGACGGTTCGGCCGGCTGGGTCGCGAGCTTCGGGTCGTCGGGCGTCTATCTGGCGGGCCTGCCCCTCGACACCCAGGCCGAGTTGTACGCCGACGGCCCCGACGTGGTCTTCGCCGGAGGCCTGTTCCCGCTCCAGCCGGCCGAGCGGGTCGACGGCGGCTTCAGGGTCACCGGGCACTGGCGGTTCGCGAGTGGCTGCACGGGCGCCGATCTCCTCGGTGTGGGCATCGGCGTCGGCGACGCGTCGTCGGGCAAGCCGCGCACCGCCGTCCTGCGCCCCCAGCAGGTCGAGATCGTGGAGAACTGGGACGTGGTCGGTATGGAGGGCACCGGCAGCCACGACCTGAAGGTGGACGGCGTGGTCGTCCCCGAGGAGTGGACCTTCGTGCGGGGCGGCGGCTCCACCGTGGACGAACCGCTCTACCGCTACCCGACCATCGCCTACGCCGCCCAGGTGCTGGCCGTCGTCAACCTCGGCATCGCCCGCGCCGCCCTGGACCACACCATCCGCATCGGCGCGGGCCGGGTCGGCCTCACCGGCGCCCCCCAGCTCGCCGACCGCGCCTACTACCGGATCGCCGTGGGCAAGGCGGAGGCCCAACTCCGGTCGGTCCGTTCCTTCTTCTACGAGGTGACCGAGGAGGTCTACCAGGCGGTGGCCGCGGGCGCACCCGCCACCGCCGAGCAGGCCGGCCTCCTCCGCCTGGCCGCGACCCACGCCGCGCGGGTGGGCTTCGACGTCGTCCGCGACGCCTACACGCTCTCCGGAACGACGGCCATCCACGCCGACCACCCCATGCAGCGCTACCTGCGAGACGCCTCGGTGGTCCCGCAGCACGCCTTCCTCACCGAGGGGATGTACGACGGCGCGGGGGCGGTGCTGATGGGGGCCAAGCCCTTTCCCGGCTTCGTGTGACTCCCCGTCTGGTACACGCCCGTCCACCCTCAGCCGCAAGAGGACGTAAGGGACGTAAAAGGCCGCAAGAGGCCGCAAGAGGCCGTAAGTCACTGAAGGGATCAACATGCCCGAGCCAATCCCCACCCCCCTGCGGGTCCTGTTCTGCATCGGTATCAACCAGAACTTCTTCGACCTGCCCACCGGCCACGGCGGCCCGGTCTGGAAGGCGTTCTCGGGAATGATGGACGAACTCGCCGCCATGCCCGGGGTCGACGTCCTCGGTGACATCGACGACGACCAGCACATGGTCGGCCCGTCCACGACCTGGCCGTGGACCTGCTACATCCTGGCCGACGTCGCCGACCAGCAGACGGTCGCCGCCGTCTGCAACCTCTTCCGCACCACGCCGGTGGACGATCACCTACTCTGGCGCTACGCCACGATCGAGGCACGCATCGGCCGCCCGCTGACCACCCCCGCGAGCGTACGGTGACGCCCGGCGCCGACCCGGCCGCCGCCGCGGCGGACCTCGTCCGGGAAGACCGGGTGTCGGCCGCGCTCTACACCGATCCGGCGCTGTTCGAGCTGGAGATGGACCGTATCTTCCACCGGACCTGGGTGTGGGTGGCGCACGAGAGCGAGATCCCGGGCGCCGGGGACTTCCGTACGGCGTACGTCGGCCGGCAGCCGGTGATCGTCACCCGCGACCGCCGCGGCGGGATCAACGTCATGGTCAACCGCTGCCGCCACCGCGGCGCGAGCCTGTGCGAGGTCCCCCGAGGCAAGGCCAACGGCTTCACCTGCCCCTACCACGCCTGGTCCTACGCGCTCGACGGCAAGCTGCGCGGCATCCCCTACCCCGACGGCTACGAAGACGTACTGGAGAAGAAGGACTTCGGGCTCCAGCGCCTCAAGGTGGGCGTCTACGCGGGCATGATCTTCGCCAGCTTCAACGAGGACATCGAGCCGCTGGAGGACTTCCTCGGCGGGGCACGGCTGTGGATCGACCGCTTCATGAAACAGGGCGCCGGCTACCCGGTGAAAGTACAGGGCGAGCACCGGTTCCGGTTCAACGGCAACTGGAAGATCCAGCTGGAGAACACCACCGACGGCTACCACTTCCCGATCGTGCACCGCTCCTGGATGTCCTCGGTCGACTCCGAGACGGCGAGCATGCTCTCCTTCATGACCGACGAGAAGGCGGTCACCCACGCGCTGGGCAACGGCCACAGCGTCATGGTCATGGTCCCCGAGCACGTCGACCTCGACGAGGACGACGGCACCGAGCAGTTGCAGGCCCGCTTCAGCCACATCGTCGACGAACTGTCCCGCGACTTCGACCCGGCCGGCGTCCGGCGCATCGTCCGCTCCCTGCACGGCTCCGGATTCAACCTGAACCTGTTCCCGAACGTCGCGATGTCGATGTCGTTCTTCCGCGTCCTGCGGCCGGTCTCCGTGGCGGAGACCGAGATCCGGCACATGGCCCTGGGCATGGACGGCGGCCCGGAGATCGTCAACCGCGAACGCCTGCGCATCCACGAGCACTTCCAGGGCCCGTTCGGCTTCGGCAGCCCCGACGACTCCGAGGCCTGGGACCGCGTACAGCGAGGCGTCGCGGGCGGCCCCGACATGCCGATCCTGGTCAACCGCGGGCTGGAACGCGAGCACAAGGCCGAGGACGGCGACACGGTCTCCCACGCGACCGACGAAACGGGCATGCGCGAGGCCTACGCGATGTGGAAGAGGATGATGACCGATGCTCACTGAGCAGGCGCTGCTGGGCCTCACCGATGCCCGGGTGAGCGCCGCCGTCCAACTGGTGTGGCGCGAGGCGCGGCTCCTGGACGGCAAACGGTACGAGGAGTGGGACCGCCTGTGGGCCCCCGACGGCCGCTATGTGATCCCGATCGACCCGGAGACGGAGGACTTCGAGTCGGCCCTCAATATGGTCTACGACGACGACCGCATGCGCCGGATGCGCATCGAGCGGTTGACCACCGGCTACTCGATCTCGGCGGTGGCGGCGGCCCGGACTGTACGGACGGTGTCGAACTTCGTGGTCGTAGAGGCGGTCGTACGGTCCGAGGCGTCGGAGGAATCGGAGGGGGCGGCCATTGAGCTGAACTCCGCGCAGGTGCTGGTCGGTTACAAACGCGAGGAGACCTTCGTCCTCGGCGCGGACCTGACCCACCGGATCGTCTTCGACGACGGCGAGCCACGGATCGCCCGCAAGGTGATCCGGCTGCTCAACTCGCAGGAAGCCGTGTACGCGACGGGGTTCCTGCTGTGAGCGACACAGAGGACTCGGCGGACTCAACGGACTCAACGGACTCAATGGACTCAATGGACTCAGCGGGCAGGGTCGCCGTGGTCACCGGCGCGGCCCGGGGCATCGGACAGATCATCGCCGCCCGGCTGCACGCGCAGGGCTACCGGGTCGCTCTCGCCGACCTCGACGGCGAGGAGGCCGGCAAAGCCGCCGCCGCACTCGACCCGGGCCACGAAACCGCCATCGGCCTGTCCATCGACGTACGGGAGAAGTCCGCCTTCGAGCGGGTCCGCGACGAGGTCACCGCCCGCTGGGGGACGGCACACGTGCTGGTCAACAACGCCGGGCAGTCGAAGGTCGAGTCGCTGATGGACATCACGCCGGAGAGCTTCTCGTCCGTGGTGCGGACCAACCTCGACGGTGTCTTCCTCGGCAGCCAGGTCTTCGGGGCGTACTTCGCGGACCGCGGCCACGGCCGCATCGTCAACATGGCCTCCCTCGCCGGCCAGAACGGCGGCACGGCGACCGGCGGCCACTACGCGGCTGCCAAGGGTGGAGTCGTCACCCTGACCAAGGTGTTCGCACGCGAACTGGCTCCGCGCGGAGTGACCGTGAACGCGGTGTCGCCGGGCCCGCTCGACCTCCCCGTCACCTATGACCTCATCGGCCCGGAGAAGGCGGCAGCGCTCCGGCAGAACATCCCCGTCGGCGAACTCGTCTCGCCCCTGTTCGTCGCCGACACGGTCGCGTTGCTGGCCGCCGCGCACGCCGGTTCGGTGACCGGCGCCTGCTGGGACGTGAACGGCGGGCTGTACGTGCGATGAGCACAGTCCGCGTCACTCACATCGTCGCCGAGACGGACACGGTCAAGTCCTTCCGCCTGGTCCGGACCGACGGCGCACCCCTCGGCCCGCATCCGGCCGGCGCGCACATCGACGTGACGGGCCCGACCGGAATCACCCGGCAGTACTCGCTGTGCGGACCGCCGTACGAGACGGACTCGTTCCTCGTGGCGGTCAAGCGCGAGACCTCCTCGCGCGGCGGCTCCGCCGCCCTGCACGACGGCGTGCACGTCGGCAGCGAACTTCGCATCAGCGAACCACGCGACCGGTTCGGCCTCGTGCCGGAGGCCCGGGAGCATGTGCTGCTGGGCGCCGGCATAGGCATCACACCGCTGCTCGGCATGGCACACCAACTGCACCGAGAGGCAGGGAACTTCAGGCTGCACTACTTCGCCACCGCGCGCGAGCGGGCGCCCTTCACGGACCTGCTGGAGCGGTCGGCCTTCTCCGAGCGGGTGCGGTTCCACTTCGAGGTGCCGCGGACGGGGCAGCAGGCGGTTCTCGACTCGATCCTGTCGGCCTTGTCGGCCCTGTCGGCCCTGTCGGCCTTGGATTCGGGCACCCACGTCTATACGTGCGGCCCGAAGGAGTTCATGCAGCGAGTCACCGCCACCGCGACCCGCTCCCTACCCGAAGACCGTGTGCACGTAGAGCACTTCCAGGCCCCCGATCCCTCAGAGGCTCCTGGCGCGGCGTTCGAACTCGAACTCGGCACGGGCGAGGTGTTCACGGTCCCCGCGGACCGCAGCATCGTCGATGTCCTGGCGGACCACGGCTTCGACGTGGACACCTCCTGCCGGGAGGGAATCTGCGGAACCTGCGTCGTGCCCGTTCTGGCAGGGGAACCGGACCACCGCGACAACTGCCTGACCCGGAAGGAGAAGGCGGCGAACGACCAGATCGCCATCTGCGTCTCCAGGACCCGCGGCCGACGCCTGGTCATCGAACTCTGATCGGAAAGAGAGAAAGCGGATGCCGAAGATCAAGGAGACGAGAGAGACGAGAAAGACGAGGGAGGAGACGAGAATGGCGGCGACAGATAAAAAGCCCAACCGGACCGAATTCCGCGAGGCGATGGCGCACCTGGCGGCGGGCGTCAACATACTCACCACCGACGGCCCCGGCGGCCGATACGGAATGACGGTGAGCGCCGTCTGCTCCGTCACCGACACCCCGCCCACGATCCTGGTCTGCGTGAACCGCGGCAGCGCGACACACGACGTGGTCACCGGCAACCGCCGCGTGTGTGTCAACGTGCTCGGCTCACACCACGAGGAACTGGCTGTGCACTTCTCCGGCGCCACCAAGGTCCCCATGCCCGAACGTTTCGACTGGAACATCTGGGACCGGACGGAACCGGTCCCCGTCCTGCCCGACGCACTGGTCAACATCATCGGCCTCGTCCGCGACCGAAAGCCCATGGGCTCCCACAGCGTGATGTTCGTGGAGGTGGAACGGGTCCGCGTCCGCCAGGGCGACAGCCTGGTGTACTTCAACCGCCGGTTCCACAGCCTCGCCATGTCCCACAACACGCCTCAGAACACGGTGGGCGACGAGTGAAGGAAACGGTGAACCTGACGTTGGAGGAAACGCTGGGGGCAATCACCAGCGGCCGGACGAGCCCCACCGAGGTAGTCATCGCGACCCTGGAACGCCTGGACGCAACGGAACAGGACATCCGAGCCTGGGTCCGGGTCGACAGGACCGGCGCCCTGAACCGGGCCAGGGAACTCGACAACGGTCCGGTGCATCCGGGGGGCGGCCTGCCGCTGTACGGCATCCCTTTCGGGGTGAAGGACATCATCGACGTACGCGGCACACCAACCGAATGCGGCTCTCCGCTGCGGCGGGGCCGGATCGCGGCAGCCGACGCATGGGTGGTCGACCGACTCCGACGGGCAGGCGCCATTCCGCTCGGCAAGACGGTAACGACCGAGTTCGCGTACTTCGCTCCCGGCCCGACGCGCAACCCCCACAACCTGTCCCACACCCCCGGCGGCTCATCCAGCGGCTCGGCCGCCGCCGTGGCCGCAGGCGTGGTACCACTCGCACTCGGCAGCCAGACCGCGGGCTCACTCACCCGCCCGGCGGCGTTCTGCGGCGTCGCGGGTTTCGTAGCACCGACCGGCTCGTGGCCAACCACGGGCATCACCGGCCTGAGCCACACCCTCGACTCGGTCGGCCTGATCACCCCGTCGGTCACCGACCTCCGCCTGGTCCACGGCGTTCTGTCCGAGGAGCCGCGTACGCGCACCCCTCGGTCCGCGTCCGACCACCCCAGGCTGCTGGTGTGGACCGCGGCCGAACTGGGCGACGTGGAGAAGCCGATGCGCGAGGCCCTGGCACGGACGACCGAGGGAGCCCGCGCACAGGGCGCCACAACCGAAGACCTGAACTGGGCCGCACGCACCCCCGCCCTCGTGACCGCGCACACCACGGTCATGGCATACGAGAGCGCCCGAGCCCTGGCGGAGGAGTCCCGCCACCCCGACCACCTGAGCCCCCAACTGGCAGAACTCCTGTCCGCCGGCCGCCGAATCACGAACGACGACTACCGTACGGCCCTGTCCACCGCCGCCAGGGCCCGCACCGACATCCTGACCACCCTCACGACCGCCGACGCAATCCTGGCCCCCGCAGCCCTCGGCCCCGCCCCACACGGCCTCACCGCCACCGGCACCCCCGTACTCAGCCGCCCCTGGCAACTCCTCGGCCTCCCGGTACTCACGGTGCCCGGCCACACGGACGCCGAGGGCATGCCACTCGGCCTGCAACTGATCGGCCACCCCGACCGGGTGGACGTACTCTTCGCGATCGGGGAGCGGCTTGAGGGGCTCGCGCGGGGAGCATCGTCGCGGGGGCGCTAACCGCTCAGGGCGGACGCGCGGAGCTGCTGATGGCACAGTGTGGCCAGGGCCCGGCAAGTCAGGGCCATGTCTTCCACGTGGACGGCGGCCGTGTGGTGGTTCGGGCCCGGCCCTTCGTCGAGGGTCTTGCGGGCGCGGATGAGGAGCCAGCGCGCGGTCTCGCGGTCGCTGGTGTCCTCCGGCTGCGCCTCGATCGCCGCTTCCAGCTCGCCGGCCAGCAGTTCCACGTACCCGCGCAGGTAGCCGGTCAGCCTGTCCACCTCGGCCCGGTCAGGGACCGTGGCAGGCAGCCCGCTGCTCAGCTCCAAGGCATCCGTCCAGGCCCGACGGAACAGGTCGAAGTCGAGCGGCCTGCGGTCACGCATCGTCAGTCTCCTTCGCCCCGGCCAGGAGGAAACGGCCCATGGCGACCATCTGCGCGACCGCACCGGACTGACAAAGAGTTCCGGGGCGGTCCATCGGCACGCACCAAGAGGAACGAGCCAGGTACCGGCTTGAGCCGATGCTCGGGTGCGGCACGCCGAGGAAGCTGTCCGCGACGAGGCAGGCCATGCCCGGCACACGCCAAGTGGCGCACGCGCTGGACGGGACCAGGAAGTAGTACCGGCCTGATTGCCGATCGACGAACACCGGTCCGCCGTGCAGCGCAGCAGCCAGGTACTCATCTACCCCGGCGCGGTCCTCACTGCGAGCAGCGGCGACCACGACATCGGCCGACACGCGAATGGCAGAGAAGTGAACGCCGCAGCGCAGGAGCGCGACATCCATGGACTGCCACTCGGCGCGCGCTCGGGCCGGATCGTCGGCAGCCTGCAAGAGCCAATTGGTGACGTCCAACTCGTCATCGACGCGCGTGTGCACCAGCACCCCAGCCTCCGGGTCCGACGTCATCTGTCCGGCTTCTCTCCTCACCGCTTGGCCTCCGGCGACCGCACGCAGCGTCGCCTGAGGTGACACATTCGGGTCATGTACGTGGTTAACGGTGCCCATGAGCAACTGCCTCCCTACTAGCCTCAATCCGGGATGGATACGACGTTAGAAATTCGGCGCCACGGTCTGAAATGACCGTGAGTACAGGTGGTTTGCGCTCGAACCCCGGAAACGGACACCCCATGCGGCCAAGCTCACGACAAACCCTGATCGGCGGTACGGGAATGCCGACGCGGCCCCGTTCAGGCCTCATCTCGGGGTACGTCCTGCGCGTCATCAGGGAACAACAGGGCTACACCCAGGAGGAGCTCGCCGAGCACCTGATGGTCTCCCCGGACACCATCGCCGGCTGGGAGACAGGACGCCGCCCGCTCACCTCCGTGCCGGTCGGCCAGCTGCTCATGCACCGTCACCGGCTCATGCAGATGAGCACACCGTCCGCCCTCCTTCAGGCGCTGGAGCGTGCCCTTGAGGCGGACGTACTCCTTGGAACGGTCCTCGGCGAAGACACCGCGGTCAAGGAAAGCCCACTCGGCGCGATGGTGTTGCAGCGGGAACTCGGCGAAGTCCTGGCGTGGCCGCTCAACGGGGTACCACCACAACCAATCCGGGACTTGCCTCGGCCGCCGCGCCCCCGGCGTGGCCCCGCCCCAGCCGGCCCTCAGCTCAGCCACTCAGAACGCGCGGCGTTCTTCTCCACCATGCGGCACACCGCCGAGCAGGCCCGCGGCCAAGGACAGTTCTTACTCCGCCGCCAGGCCCTCTACCTCTCCGGCTACGACACACAGACCGACACAGCGGACTGGCTCGCCCATCAACAACGCACCGAACACCCAAGTGACTGGCTGACCTTGTGGCTCAACGCCCGCAGTGTCGCGGCCGTCGCCGCCCGGCAGGGCGACCGAGACCGCATGAGCCACTTCATCAGCACCGCGCTGACGGACGACGACACCGGCGAGGCCGCCAACCTGAACTACTGGGCGTACTGGGTCGGCGAGATGCAACACATGGAACTTTCGGACGACTTCATCGCCGACCGCACACCCCGCCCGTGGCCCGGCGACAAGCTCCTGTCCCACCTCGTCCAGGGCTTGGAGCCGCACCACGGCTACGTCGATCTCAACATCCACTCAGTGTGGTCGCTGCTTCAGATCCGCCCCAACCTGCTGCGATCCGGTGTGGCCGCCCGGGCCCTACGCGACCGGCTCCCCGTGATGTTGGATAGCCGTGAGCTTTCGCCGCGCGGGCGACGGGAGTTGGGAAGCATCCGGTACGCGATCCGCCTCTCCGAGGCGTGAGAGGAGCCCACGGTGTCCGAGGACCTGACCGCGGTTGCCCGTTTCCTGTACGAGGCGGGCACGCTGAAAAACACCGCCCGCACTGGATGGTGGATGGCCGGCGTGCAGCATCCCGAGTCGGTCGCCGAGCACTCGTGGCGCACCGCCCTCATCGCAACGATCATCGCAAAACTGGAGGGTGCCGACCCGGCCCGGGCCGCATTCCTCGCCGTATGGCACGACTCCCAGGAGACCCGCACGGGAGACGTCAACCACCTCGGCAAGAAGTACACAGGCGGAGAAGCCGACCCCCGCGACATCACCGCCGACCAAGTGGCCGGCATGCCCGAGCTCCTGGCAGAAGCCGTACGCGACCTGGTCGCCGAGTACGAGGCCAAGGAGTCCCCGGAAGCGATCTGCGCACGCGACGCCGACAAGCTGGAGTGCATGATCCAGGGCATCGAATACCGGGACCAGGGCTACGCCAACGCCCAGCGGTGGATCGACAACAGCCGGGGGCGGATTGTCACGAAGACGGGGCAGGCGCTTGCTGATGCGGTGTTGGGTTCGGGGTCGTTGGATTGGCTTCGGGCTGCGCTTGGCGAGCGGGAAAGCTGAGTTCAGACCAGACAAAGTCGTACCCGACGCGGTTGGCCTGCCGGGTGCCACCTCCAACCAACAGCATCGAGTTGCTGAAGTTGAACGCGGATTATCGTAGCTGCTGAACAGGACTAACAAGCCGTCGATGGTCGATCCCCGCAACGGTCGTGCGCACATGCCCGCCCACACATCAGAAACAGCAGTTTCCCTCCGCCGGTGCCGACCGGAGAGGAAATTCGATCAGGGTCGCCGCGCGCAGTTCCTCGTCCTTCAACAGGTCGAGAATCTCGGGCGGCTCGTCACTCATGACCAAGGCCGCTCCCGGGAGCACGGCCTGGCGCAGCATCGCCTGCCACACGTCGGCGAACGGCTGCCCCTTCAATACCTCCAGAGCATCGCGCTCGGCCTCCGCATCTCCCTGCCGCCGGGCCCGCCCCCAGTCCCTCAGCACAGTCCTGATGTTCAACCGCGCCACCTTACGCCCCGCCACC
Organism: Streptomyces sp. NPDC050619; assembly: GCF_040654815.1. Classification (NCBI taxonomy): domain Bacteria; kingdom Bacillati; phylum Actinomycetota; class Actinomycetes; order Kitasatosporales; family Streptomycetaceae; genus Streptomyces; species Streptomyces sp. NPDC050619. Next base: position 199,733 of record NZ_JBFAIR010000006.1, read on the forward strand.
AGACGCCGCTCGGGCAGGTTCAGGCCGAGCACCTTGACGGTCGTCCGCCCCTTGTCTGTCTCACCCCGGTACTTGCCTTCCCTGATGTTCAGCAGCAAGTGGTCGAACGGGTCGTCCCGCGTCGGATCGATCAGCAGGGGCTCGCCAGTCTCCTCGTCGCACTCCCACCAGTCCCGCTTGTACGTGCTGTTGCACGGGCCGCACACTAGAAGGTGGTTGGGCCAGAAGAAGGTCTTGAGCGCGTCGTGTTCCCGTGGTTCGAAGTGCTCAATGTCGGTCGCGGTGAAGCCACCGCAGTACATGCAGCAGCCAAGGACTCCCGGGGCCATCTTGAGGAGCACCGTACGGAGTCCCTGCCGGACCTCGTCCTCGTCCTTCCAGAGGCTGTCTGCGTATTTCTTGCGCGCACCGCTGGCGACCTCCCTGAGCCCGATCCGCCCTGTAAGCACCGTCATCCGTGCGGTGACGGCGTCGGGCAGGCCGAGGCGTTGAATCGGGATCACGCGTCGCGCTCCCGGGATAGCCGGTACCGCTCCATCACTTCATCAACACGGGCCACCGCCGAACTGGAGAGGTGATCGCGTAGCCGCAGGTATTCCTCAGTCCGCCCGGCATCAGCTCGCCCGAGCAGAACGTCGTACTCCAACTCGGCCAGTTTGTCTCGCAGTTCACGTGCCTTGTCGGAATACGGCGAGTCCAGGCCGAACAAGTCCGAGAGCGCTGCGTCGTCCCCCGTCCCGTACACGATCCGCCCGTATAGATCTCCGTCCACCACCTGGGGTGACTTCTGCTCTCCCGCACCCGGCAGCCAGATCAGCCCGCCCGGGTCCGCCGCCTGGCAGATGTACGGGCTGTGGGTGGTGACGATGAACTGGATTGCCGGGAAGTGCGCGGTGAGCCATTGCCCGATTCGCTTCTGCCAGGTCATGTGTAGGTGCGCGTCGATCTCGTCGATAAGTACCACGCCCGGGTGCGGCAGTACGACCGTGCCGCCGTCCCGTTCCTCGAATGCGAGGACCCCGTACGCCGCATGCATCTGCCGAACGATGTCCAAGACCAGGGCGACCACGGTCCGCTGCCCGTCGCTCATCCGCCGCAGCTCGATCCGGGCGCCCTCTGGGCCGCTGTCACCCTGCTGCCGCAGCCACATTCCGTCCGAGTCCACGTCCTCGATGTGGTAGCCGTCCGGCAGCATCCCGTCGTTGAGTAGCCGGAGCACCCCGGCCTTGACCTCGCCGATCCCTGGGCGTTCCTCCAGGGAGCGCAGGTGGAGAGAGAGCAGCCAGTCGAAGGCCTCGGTGAGGGCCGACTGCTCTTCGAAGAGGGTGCGGAGTGCGACGGCCCGGTCGGGCTGCTGCGGCGTGCGCTCGTAGAGGCCAGTGCCGGTGAGGCGCCGGAAGGGGCCGTACGCGGCACAGAACCAGCCGGGCGGCGGGGCCGAGGACCACAGGGCGGAGGTGACGGGCCGAGGGGCCGAAAAGACCACCTCGGTGGGCGGCTCGAAGTCCTCGACGAGCTCGTCGAGGAGGCTGGTGTCCAGCTCGGGTCGCCAGTCAAGCCGCGCCTCCACCGGGTCACCCCTGTCCGGGGCCATGGTGTCGGCGGCCCGGTCCGCGAAGACCTTGACCACTGCTGAACCGAGGGTGGCCCCGTGTGTCAGATACTCCTCGAGCTCCGGTTCCAGCTGGTGTGCCCGGCGCCCCCCGGTCAGCGCGAGCGCGAGCATCCGCAGCAGGGTGGTCTTGCCCGAGCCGTTCCGCCCGGCCATCACCGTCCAGCCCGCATATCCGCCGCCGGGCCGGGTGAAATCGAGGTCGCAGGCGCGCGGTCCGTGGAAACCACGCACCCCGTCAACTCTGAGACCCGCCACGTACACCGGCCCGTCCTTCCCTCGGCGTGAGATTCCATACGCCGTGTGTGATGTCGCCCACTGTACGGACCGCCGGTGACAACGGCAGTGCCGGGCCTGATCTTTGCGTACGCTCCCAGGCCGCGTACACCGGCTGCTGTAATCGGTGTACGGACAGCTGATCGGTCCGGACCGGGACGTATTGGGGAGGGACCATGAGCGGCGCCGCACCGGAGTGGGCCAGGACAGTGGAGGCGGCCCTGGCCGCCTCGGGCTGGCGGGTCTACGGGCCTGGCGAGCGTGAGCTAGGTGTCGCTCACGAGGCGGTGCGTTCCCCGGTCTCCCCCACTTTGGTCCTATTCACGCTGTACGTGCAGCGCCGGCTCTGCGGGATCGTCGTCGCCGGTCCCGCGCAGAGCGACGAGCAGGACCTGCTCGACACCGCGGCCGAACAGGCAGCCCGGATCGCGGACCGGCACGCCGACCGGGCCTGGCGGGGCGCCCAGCCCCTGCCTTTCCAGTACGTCACCAACAGCGCCACCTGGCGGTTCCGTAACGCGCTGGACGCCGAATACCTCGACGGTACCCCCGCCCCTGACAGCCCTGCCGGCGGTGCGCGCAGTCGTCGGGTATTCGCGGCGCACCAGCCCGCCACGGTGGAACGCTGGATGCGGGAAGCCGAGCGGACGCCGGCCGCTCCGACCTTCCGCGCCCGTCTGCGGAAGCTCCCCACCACGCGCCTCGACCACAAGCGGCTGCGGTCCGCGCAGTACAAGTCCATCAAGTCGCTTGAGAAATCCCTCGCCCGCGACAACCAACGGGCCCTTATCCAGATGGCAACCGGGGCAGGTAAGACATACACCGTCGTCCAAAGCAGTTACCGCCTGCTGCGCCACGCGGGTGCTCGCCGGGTTCTGTTCCTGGTAGATCGCAACAACCTGGGCAAACAGGCGTACAACGAGTACCGGGACTTCGTTCCGCTCGGGGCCAGGACCCCCTTGCATGAGCAGATGCCACTGCGTTTGTTCAGCACGGGCGCGGTTGCAGACTCGGACAAGATCGTGATCTCCACGATCCAGCGACTTTGGTGCAAACTCACGGGGATCCCCGTGCCGGCCGAGGACGACGAGAGTTTTGAGACGGAGCAGGCCGACCGACTGGCGGGCAGGGTAGCGTCCGTGGGCTACTGCCCCGACCTGCCGCCTGACTTCTTCGATGTGATCGTGGTCGATGAGTGCCACCGGTCGATCTACGGACGCTGGCGCCCGGTCCTGGAGTACTTCGACGCCCATGTGGTCGGTCTGACCGCGACACCGATCCAGCAGACCTTCGCGTTCTTCGACAACAACTTGGTCAGCCAGTACACGTACGAACAGGCCGTCGCCGACGGCGTCAACGTCGACTACGACATCTACAAGATCGGCACACGGATCACCCAGCAGGGATCGGTCATTCCCGCACTGAACACGGAGGTCCATCCCGACGGCACGGTCCAGCAGGTCAACTCAGTCATCGCCAAGGTTCACAAACTGACCCGCACCAGGCACTGGCAGACCGTGGAGGAGGACGACCCCTACGCCCGTACCGAGGTCAACCATCGGGTGCGTTCCAACGACCAGATCCGCCTGGTCGTGGAGACTTTCCGGGACAAGCTCTTCACCGAGATCTTCCCGCCGATCGTCGACCAGGAGACCGGCGAGATCCAGAGCCGGGAGATCGTCCCCAAGACTCTCTTCTTCGCCCACAACGACCTGCATGCCGACGCGATCGTGGAGGCCGTACGAACCGCGTTCGGAGCCGGGGACGGCTTCTGCCGGAAGATCACCAGCCAGGCGTCCCGCCCCGGAAAGGCGTTGTCCGACTTCCGCAACAAGCGCGACCTGCGCATCGCCGTGACCGTCGACATGATCGCCACGGGCACGGACATTCCGGCCTTGGAGTGCCTGGTCTTCATGCGGGACATCCAGACCTGGTCGTATTTCGAGCAGATGAAGGGACGCGGCGCCCGCACCGTCAAGGACACCGATCTGGTGAAGGTCACGGCGGACGCAGTCCACAAGGACCGGTTCGTGATCGTCGACGCGGTGGGCGTCACCGAGCACCCGAAGACCGATGCCCGTCCGTTGGTACGGGACGATTCCAAACCCGTGCCGAGCCTGGAGCGGCTCCTTCGCGCCTGTGGGAAGGGCGAGCTCCTCCACCCCGACGACATCGCCACTCTCGCCGGCCGCCTCAGCCGTCTCGGGCGCCGCCTCAACGAGCGGGGCCGGGCGGGCATCGAGGAATACCTGGAGACCGACCAGACATATGAGGGACTGGTCCGCTCGCTGGTCCGGGCCGCCGACACCGAGCAGCCGACGGTGGTACGTGCCGAGCGCCCGGCATCGGATGAGCCGGACGAGTTCGCGGAGATCGCCGACGCTGTGGGCCTGCTGGCCGCAAGCGAGGAACTGCGTGCCGCCCTCCTCAAGGCCGCCCAAGACAGCTGGTTGCTGATCGACCACCTCAGCCAGGACCAGCTCCTTGAGGCACGTGGCCTCCTGGACGAAGAAGAGGCCCGCATGGTCGTCGACGACTGGCGGGCGTACATGACCGAGCACGCGGAGGAGATGCTGCCGCTGCGGATCGCCTTCCAGGAGCGACGGCCGCCCCGCGAGGTGCTCCGCGAACTTCGAGAGCTGATCGGCAAGGTCCGGGCGACCCGGCGCGAATGGACCGAGGCCAGGCTCTGGAAGGCGTATGTGGACCTGGAGATAGCCAGGGGTGCGGCGAGGCGGAACGCCGGACTGGTCGAGTTCCTGTCCGTCATGCGGTACGAGCTCGGGCTCGATGGGAACGAGTTCCGGCCATATCGCAGTACGGTTGAGGGCCGCCTCGAAGCGTGGCTGGCCCGCCAGCACACGGCAGGCGTCGCGTTCGACGACCGGCAGCGAGCATGGCTACGGCAGGTCGTGAATGTGGTGGCGGCCAACGCCACGCTTACGGTGGCCTCGCTGGACGAGGGCCGACGAGCGGCGGCCGGCGGCTACGGCGACTTCGTGGATGCTTTCAAGGGCAGCCGGTGGCAGCCGGGTGAGCTGGTGGACGAGTTGGACAGGGAACTGGGTGCGTGAGCGCAAGCAAGGTTGAGGGCATCGGCGAAGCCGGTAGAGAAGGGCTGCCGGAGGGGTGGGCGTGGGCAACAGTCGGGGACATCCTGGTCGCTCCCGTGGTTAACGGCCGCTCCGTACGGACGGAAGCCGGTGGCTTCCCCGTTCTCCGGTTGACCGCTCTACGTTCGGACAATGTTGATCTCTCCGAGCGGAAGGAAGGCGAGTGGACGGCTGACGAAGCGGCTCCCTATCTCGTGAGAGCCGACGACTTCCTCATCTGTCGTGGCAGCGGGTCACTGGACCTGGTGGGCCGGGGCGCTTTGGTCCCCGAAGCTCCCGATCCCGTCGCCTTCCCCGACACGATGATTCGGGTTCGAGTTCCCGCTGAGCACATCAGCCCACGCTTCCTTACCCGCCTATGGGCTTCGCCCCTGGTTCGGGAACAGATCGAATGCGCCGCCCGGACAACTGCAGGCATTTACAAAGTCAGCCAGCCAGCTGTGCGCGAAGTGAAAATCCCCCTCCCTCCCACCGCCGAACAGCACCGCATCGCTGCCGCCCTCGACACCCGCATGGGCCAGCTCGACACAATCGAGGTCAAACTGAGCGCTGCGCTCAATCACCTCGATGCACTACAGAACTCCACCATGGCAGCGGCTGCCACCGGCCTCCTCGATCCGGAAGCAGTACCTGCCGCAGCACCCACTACAGCAGCCGCCGATCTTGACGACGGTTCGCTCCCCGACCTCGCCGATGGCTGGATCTGGTCCCGACTTGCCGATATCGCCGAAGTCGTCGGGGGGGTCACCAAAGACTCGAAGCGCCAGTCAGACGAGGCGCTTCCCGAAGTGCCTTACCTGCGCGTAGCCAACGCCCAGCGGGCACACCTCAACCTGTCCCAAGTCGCCAAGATCAGAGTTCCGGTGAAGACCTTGTCCAAGCTGCGCCTCAAGAGTGGTGATCTGCTCCTTACCGAAGGGGGCGACCGAGACAAACTCGGCCGCGGGTGGATCTGGGAGAACCAGATCAAGGAATGCATCCACCAGAACCACCTCTTCCGAGCCCGCATTCAGGACGACACCACCCATCCCAAACTGCTCGCCTGGTACACCAACTCAGCGGCTCGCGGTTGGTTCGAGTCACACGCCAAGCAAAGCGTCAACCTCGCCTCGATCAGCATGTCCAAGGTACGGAACCTCCCGGTGCCGATTCCTCCACAGGCTAAGCAGATCGAAGCAGTGGCCGCAGGTGAGCAATCACTGGGACGCCTCAAAGTCCTGGTAGAGCTCACACAACAGGCCCTCACAAACACCGCCATGCTGCGCCGCGCTCTCCTCGCCGAGGCCTTCTCCGGCCGCCTCGTCCCCCAGGACCCCGCAGACGAGCCCGCCGAGGAGTTGCTCAAACGGATCCGCGTCGAGCGCGAGATCGCCGAGGCCGAGCGGAAGACGGCACCCAAGGCGACCCGGGCCCGTGGGCAGGCCACCGCTTCCCCACCGCCCGCCAAGGCGGACGACACCATCCTCGCCAACGGCGAACAGACCGCTCTCCCCCTGGAGTTCAACTCGTGAATCAGGAAGCCCGCCGACTGGTAGACCGCCTGTGGAATTACTGCAACGTCCTGCGGGACGACGGGGTCTCCGCCTCCAGCTACCTGGAGCAGCTCAGCCTCTTGGTCTTTCTGAAGATGGCCGACGAGACGGAACAACTCAACGCCCACCGGCCCGACCTGGCCGATCACGAGCACATGCTGCCCACCACTCCCGAGTGGCAGGACCGCGGTTGGTCCGAGCTCATCGACCTCGACGGCGACCCGTTGGAGGAGGCATACAGCAAGCTCCTCACGGACCTCGGCCGCCGCAGCGACCAGAACGACCACACCACCCTCAGCCTGATCTTCAACCGGGCCCGCAACCACATCGAGAACCCAGCCCATCTCCGCCGACTGATCGTCGATCTCATCGACAAGGAGAAATGGCGCAACTCCCGTTCCGACATCAACGGCGCAGCGTACGAGGCCTTGATCGCCCGCAGCGCCTCGGACACGAAGGCTGGAGCAGGCCAGTACTTCACCCCACGCGCACTGATCGAGTCCATCGTGCGGTGCATGCGCCCGACGCCGTACGACACGATCACCGACCCGGCCTGCGGCACCGGTGGCTTCCTGATCGCCGCGCACGCATACATCACTCGGGAATATGGTGACGACCTTCCGGACGACGACCTCCATCGTCTCCGCACGGAGTCGATCTGGGGCCACGAGATCGTGCCCGCCACCGCACGCCTCGCCGCGATGAACTGCCTCCTACACTCGCTGGGTGACCCGACCGGGAAGCCGATCATCGAGGTCGGCGACGCCTTGGCCAAGCCCCCCGAGCGGCACGCCAGCCTGGTCCTTGCGAACCCGCCATTCGGCCGCAAGTCGGGCATCAACGTGTCCGGCAAAGAAGCGGACGCCGAAGCGGACGACCGCGACAACGTGACGTACAACCGCCCGGACTTCTGGGTGGGCGGACAGACCACGACCAACAAGCAGTTGAACTTCCTCCAACACATCGGAACCCAGCTCACCGACAAGGGTCGGGCAGCTGTGATCGTCCCCGACGGCGTCCTGTACGAGGGCGGCGCCGGCAGCGTGGGCGATCTCGTGCGCCGCGAACTACTCACCGGCTACAACCTGCACACCATGCTGCGCCTGCCGGAGAACATCTTCTACGCCGGCGGCGTGAAAGCCCACGTCCTCTTCTTCGAGGCAATCCCTGGACATCGCGCGGACGACGACCCGCCGCATACCACCCACGTGTGGACGTACGATCTCCGCAGTGTCAGCCGCTTCACCCTCAAGAAGAACCCGATGAAGGCTGAGCACCTGGCCGACTTCGAGAAGCAGGCTTTCGACCCGTCCGACCCGGACCGCAAGCACCGCAAGGAGTCCGACCGGTTCCGCTGCCACAACGCCGCCGAGCTCCTCGCCGCGAAGCAGGTGAACCTGGACATCGCCCGCCTCAGCCCCGAAGCCTCGGCGGCCAAGCAACCCCCGGCGTCCATCGACGAACTGACTCGCACAGTGGCTAGAGAACTCCGCGCAGCCCTGGCTGAGATCGAGGCCTTCGCACAGGAACTCGACGTCAAGCTCACCACGACGTCAGAGTGAGCTGAAGCACGGGCTACACAACGGAGTGCGCTTCCGTTCTGCCGGCCATGAGTGTGGATCTTGGTAGGCAACGCCGGGGACCAGCGTCAGCCCCAACTGAAGCGGACGTCACCGCAACACTTCTAGAGCAAGTGAGAGGACCTGCCCGCAGTGCCTCGCCCTTGCAGACGCGGCGGGTCAGACGTCGATTCGATCGAATGAGTGATGCCCTAACTGGGCACAGAGTCCGGCACGGCACTGCAAGACACTGGGGGACCCATGAGCAACTCGCCCATCGACGGCCGGGGATACACCATCGAGCTGCTCTTCAGCCATCGTTTCCGCCTGGACCCCTACCAGCGGGAGTACACCTGGTCGACCGACGATGTCCGCAGACTGCTACACGACCTCAAGCGCCGTTTCCTGCACAGCTGGGATCCCCAGGACACGCGCCAGGCAGTGGGAAGTTACACGCCGTACTTCCTCGGCCCATACGTCTTCTATCAGTCCGACGGAATCAGTTATCTCGTCGATGGCCAGCAGCGGGTCACGACGCTGCACCTACTCCTCATTCACATGCGGCGCCTCCTGCTGGAGCAGGAACAGCCCACTGAAGCTGGTCAACTCGAACGTCTCATCTCCAGCGTTCAATATGGCAAGGTCACCTTCGCTGTAGACATCGAGGAACGAGCTCCACTACTGACAGCACTTCTGGAGAGCAATCCGTACGAGCTACCGCCTGACGCCAACCCCTCCATTCGCAACCTCTGGGCCCGCAGCCGGGACATCGACGAGGAGTTCCCAACCGAGCTGCTCGGTGAGGCCCTGCCGTACTTTCACGACTGGCTACTCAACCGCGTTGGACTGGTGGGCATCGAGGCTCTCGACCGAGGAAACGGCTGGGAAATCTTCGAGACCATGAACGACCGCGGTACCCGCCTGAGCCCGGTCGACCTGCTCAAGAGCTTCCTGCTGGCCGAAGCGGACCCCTCACAACGGGACTCCCTCAACGCCACGTGGCGGTCCATGCTGACTAATCTCATCGCAGTCGATAACGTCATTCCAGCCGACTTCGTCAAGACACTTCTGCTCGCCAAGCACGCCGACATGAACGAAGGCGCAAACGACGTTCAGCAGATTGAAATGTCGTTCCACGAGTGGATCCGCAAGAACCACCGCCGCATCGGGCTAGTTGGCCGAGCCGACTTCGCGCGCTTCATCACGCAGGACCTGAAGCATCTGGGCGAGTGTTACGCAATGCTGAGGCACGCAGCCACCGTTCCGCAGCAAGGGCTGGAAGCCGTCTATTACAACGAGACGAACGGCATCAGCGATCAGTACCGGCTGATCTTGGCAGCGGTCGATCCTAACGATGGCCAGTCGGTTCAGAAACAGAAGGCCCGCCTGGTAGCGAGCTTCCTCGATCTGCTCTTTGTGCAGCAACTCATTGGCGGCTACGTCCCACAGGGAGCGGACATGGCTGCCACCGTAGACCAGCTTGTCCCTGCGGTACGCCACTGCAGTTCTTCCCACGAACTGAGCCGCATCCTGGCCGGCGAGCTCCCTGCGGGCGACCTCTTCCCTGATTTCGCCGACTACGGGCTTCGCACGGACAACCGGCGTCAAATCCGTTATCTGCTCGCCAGGATGACAGACTTCGCTGAGATTGGTATCGGAAATCTTCCCCGAATCCAGGAGTATCTCAGCGAGACCAAGCCTTACCAAGTCGAGCACATCTGGGCCGTCCACTTCACTCGCTACAAGGATCTCGTGAAGACGCAGGCCGACTTCGACAAGGTCCGTAATCGGCTCGGTGGGCTGTTGCTCCTGCACCAGTCGGACAATGCGAGCTACCGTGATGATCCCTACGTGGATAAGCTTGAGCACTACCAGCGCCAGAACATCCTGGCTGCTGCACTGCATCCCACGACTCACAGGCGAAATCCGCGCTTCGCGAAATTCCTGAAGAAACACGATTTGCAGGGCCTGATGCGCCCATATCCCGGCGACTTCAAGGTTGGGGCAAACGAGGAGCGACAGAAGCTCTACAAGCGGCTATGCGAGATCATCTGGTCCCCGGAAGAGCTTGGCTTGTCACGCAAGCATGTGGCCGCAAATCAGCGCCGGTCCGAGCCGACCAAATCGGCAACCCGCGCACACTACGGAGTGGAAGTGTCGCATCTGCTGACTGCCGGGATTCTCGTAGCAGGAACGAAGCTAAATCCGGGCAGGAACCGTGCCGACACGTTCGCCGAGGTCCTGACTGACGGCCGAATCCGAACCTTCGACGGCCAAGTTTTCGGGGCTTTGTCTCCCGCTGGTGCCCACGTGCGAGGGACAAAAGCCAGTCCTGGGTGGGACTTCTGGCACGTGGAACGAGATGGGGCGCTCGTTCCGATCAAGACCTTGCGGGACGAATACCTGAGCTCGACACGTTGAATCGGGGACCCCTATGCCGCCCCGTTCTCGGGGCGGCATAGGGGTGGCGGCAGACGAGTCGGGCTATACGCCGGGGACAGCAGTGCGAATCGTGGAAGCAGCGTCTGAGCTGCGCGGACGTTTCGCGTGATCAGAGGCCGTGTACATCGCGTGCACTCCGAGTTGAGGTGCCGCGTAGATCGCCGTGGCGCTGTCCGGCGCACAGCCCGTGCTCCTCCATCAAGCGCAGCGGGTTCCGCTGGTATGGCGGACCCTGGCTGTCGTGTCACGCGAGTTCGACGAGCCTGCACACGAACGCCGCCCACTCCGAGTGGCGAAAGGCGAGGCGGGCGCGGGCGAGGTCCTTGGAGTCGCGGACGAGGGTGGTGCCGGGTGTTGCGGCGACTTCCAGGGATGCGCCGCCCTCGTTGCCGCTGTAGCTGCTCTTGAACCAGGCGAGGCGCCCGGGTTCCGGAGTGCTCATCGTTCTCCCAGCATGCTCTCGCACTCACCCACCTCGTCAGCACGAGCCGGGGCTCGGACCAGGTAAGCGAGATGCGCAAGGCCGGCGCAAGTCGCACGGATCCACCGGTGATGACATGCCGGTCGCCATGCGGAACCTGGCGGTGAGACGTCCGAAAACCTGTGGAGCAGGGCTGCCGTGTGCCGCTACCGTGCTGCCGACCCAAGTCGTCCAGTCAAGGACATGCCCTTGTACACCCTGTGAGACCTCCCGAGTGCTGATTCGTCGCGCGTCGCGCAAGTGCGCCGTGCTTCTTTTCGCTGCGGATTTCTCACTGAAGCAGGTGTACTTCTGTGCTCGAAAACTGGGTGGTCGCACCCGTCTGTCTGCCGCTCGTTCGCCGCCGTTGCCACGTGTGCGCGTCCGAGAGCTTCCGGACAAGCGGCAAGTTCCGCGTCAACGCGAACCACAAGCTCATCGACGTCTGGCTCCTCGCGCTCTGCACCACCTGCGGGGAGACCACAAAGCTCACGGTCATGGAGCGGATGAATGTGCGCTCCGTACGACCCGAGGTGCTGGACCGGCTGCATGACAACGACCCCGGTCTGGCGGCTGAGTTGCTCCAGGACCCGGCCGTGCGGCGCCGCAATCGCATCGCCCTCGGCTGGGACAACGCCTGGCGTCTCGACACCGGCGGATCGGATCACCTGGACCGCGAGGTGATCGACGTCTCGGTCCGCTTCGCCGTGCCGATCCCTGTCCGGCCGGTACGGCTGATCGCCGAAGGCTGCGCCCTTTCGCGGGCCGAGGTCGAGAGACTGATCACGGACGGGAAGCTCGTGTCGGCAGTCCGCCTGAGCGGCAAGCTCTCCAGCGACTTCACCTTCACACTCAAGCGCTGAGCCCCCCTCGGGACCAGGGCCTGTCCGGCACGATCCGCCGGACAGGCCCTGGGCGGACGGTTGGGCGACGTGCCGTGGACAGTGGGTCATGCGGCGCGATGGCGGGGTACCAGGGTGGCGTGGAGCTGGCCTCGGATGTCGGCGAGGACGGCTTCGTCGCTGCGGTGCAGGTACACGGTCGCAGTCGTGCTGATGTGAATGATCGCGGTGATCACGCGCGCCAGCGTCGCCGCGTCGGCGGCACCAATGGACTCGTCGCGGGTGAGCAGGCCGGTGATGCCTTCCTCGAGGCGGGCGGACAGAGCGAGGCCCGCACGCCGGTAGGGCTCGGCCGGGTCGCCGAAGACCAGCTCGTGCAAGTACGTGCGGCCGTTCTCGATCTGCTCCCTGATGCAGGCCACTACGGGCCGGACAAGAGCGACGACTGGCTCCAGCACGCCCTGCCCGATGACGGTGTTCGCGGCAGTGAGGCCGTCGTCGATGGCGTCGGCGAACTTCTCGTTCTGCACCATGATCAGCAGTTCCGCCTTCGTGGACGCGTAGAGGTACAGGGTGCCGATCGCGACATCGGCCCGCTCGGCGATCTGCTGTGTCGTGACCCCGCTGACGCCGTGTTCGGCGAACAGCTCGCGGGCCGCGGTCATGATCCGCTCGCGCTTGTCCTTCTTGGCCCGCTCCCGGCGCCCGCTCGGCACGTGTCCGCGTCCCATGAACGGCCTCCTCCCTTGACAGAGAATATGAGTCCACTCATAGTTGAGCGCACTCGGGTTGACCGGATGGGGCGAGACCCATGAAGGCGTTCCGCGGGCGCAAGGAAGGAGCGACGCCCATGAGAGCGTCCGCGGTCACCGCGTACAACGGTCTACGCCCGGCTGGGCAAGGACCGCATAGGCACATGCGCCGAGCGCGCCGCCGCCGCTGAGGGCGAACTGGCCGCTCAAGCCCGCATCGGTCAGCATGGAAGAGGCGGGCTCGCTGCCACTGGTGACGCTCACGGCATGGCACGCGCCGGTGGAGTGCGGGAAGGTGCAGCCCGGGCAGAAGGCTCTCCTCCCGGCCGGCGCCGACGCCGGCGGTCGGCTCGATCTCGATCCGGCTCGGCAAGCACCCTCGGCGCCGCCGGCGGCTCAAACAGGGGCTTCCCCCGTTCGCCCGCGAGGCCAGCCTTAACCCGCTGATGCCCTTGGCCGTCGCAGGCCTCAGCGGCTAGATCCGCAAGCGGGCGAAGAAGGTCGGCGAGATGTACGAGTTCCTGTTCATACACGCCCACCACACCGCACCGCACTGCACCGCACCGCACTGCATCGCACCGATACAAAGCAAGCAAGGAGAAGCCATCATGAGCAGCGACATCACCCCGGACGAACCCGTCATCACGTCCTACGCGCACGCCCCGGCCCGCACCATCACCGCCGGCGGCGTCACCTACGCGTACCGCGAGCTGGGGCCCATGGGCGGCATCCCCGTCCTCTTCTTCGTCCACCTCGCTGGGACCCTGGACAACTGGGACCCGCGCATCATCGACCCCATCGCCAAGGGCCGTCACGTCATCACCTTCGACAACCGCGGTGTCGGAGCCTCCAGCGGTCAGGTGCCGGACAGCATCGAGGCCATGGCCGACGACGCCTACGCCTTCATCTCGGCGCTCGGGTTCGACAAGATCGACATCTTCTCCTTCTCCCTCGGCGGCTTCATCGCCCAGGCCCTGGTGGTGAAGCACCCCGAACTCGTCCGCAAACTCGTCCTCACCGGCACCGGGCCCAAGGGCGGCAAGGACATCGAGAAGGTGGTCGCCACCACGTACTGGGACACGCTGCGCGCCACTTTGACCCGGTCGGACCCCAAGGAGTTCCTGTTCTTCAACCGCGACTCCACCGGCAAGGCCGCCGCGCGCGCGTTCGTCGAGCGGCTCGAGGAGCGCACCGTCGACCGCGACGCGAAGATCAAGGTCAAGGCATTCCAGACGCAGCTGAAGGCGATCAAGAAGTGGGGGCTCTCCACCCCCGACGACCTGTCGAAGATCACCCAGCCCACGCTGATCGCCAACGGCGACAACGACCGCATGGTCCCCTCGCCCCTCTCCGAGGACCTGCACCGGCGCATCAAGGACAGCGAGCTGATCATCTACCCCGACTCCGGTCACGGCGGCATCTTCCAGTACCACGAGGAGTTCGCCCCGCTCGCGGTCGAGTTCCTCGCCCGATGACCACGCCTGCCAGGAAGAGAAGGACAACACCATGAGCATGCCATCGACCGCCGTGCAACCGAACGTGCAGAAGCACCTCACCTCCTCGATCCTGTTGTGGGTGCGCACCGACCAGCCCCGTCAGACCGGCATGGACCACTGGAAGGGCCCGCACTCAGGGATCATCTCCGCCACCCCGGGCCTGGAGGAGTACCGCCAGATCCACCTCGCCGAGCACAACCCGGGCCGGTGGCCGGCGACCGACGGAGTGGAGACCTCGATACCCGTCGACCGGAAGATCGACGGCGTCGCGGAGGTCACCTTCCGATCGGCGCTTGCGCCCTTGAAGGGGCGCGAGCAGACCAAGCTGGCCTACCAGGACGAGATCAACGTGTTCCGCCGCACCCTGCTCTACGCCGGCCCGCCGAACTCATCCCGCTGGTATGACGTCGCAGGCCCGGGAGAGAAGGTCGGGGCCCGCGTCCTGGTCTACCTGCGCCGCAGAGACGGGGCCGGCGCAGGTGAGTTCCGGAAGTTCGTCAACAAGCAGCTCGTCCCCGCACTCGCCGGCACCGGAGTGCTGAAGGAGCTGCGCACACAGACGTTCCTGCCCTGGAACAAAAAGCTCTGGGACACCCCGAACGTCGCCCACGACAACCCCCGCGACCAGCGCTTCCACGCCTCCCTCATGCTCGGGTTCACCGACACCGCAGCACGGGACGCCTTCTTCACCGGCGACGTGATCCAGGGCCTGTCCGACCAGCTGGCACCGCTGGCCTCCGCGATCCACGCCTACGACGTCGCCGCCGCCCTCACCTACGTCAAGAACGGCGACATCCTCCCGCACTACGAGGAGTGAGCGGCAACGGCCTGTTGCCATCCGATATCCCCTCACGCGTCTGGAGCCGGACCATGAGCGACCCAAGCACCATCCACTACGAGCGCACCTCACCCCAGGTCGCGAAGATCACTTTCGCCAATCCGCCCGTCAACCTCATCGTCGGCGAGACCGTCCTGCGCCTCACCGAGATCGTCGAGGAACTGGCCACCGACCCGGACATCCAGGTCGTGGTGTTCGACAGCGCCACCCCCGACTTCTTCTACAACCACTTCGACCTGGCCGCCGCCGCCGACTTCCCCGCCCCCGAGGACGAGAACGCGGTGCCGGCCTGGACGGATCTGGTCCTCAGACTTTCCAAAGCGCCCTACATCACCATCGCGGCCATCCGCGGACGCACCCGCGGCGGCGGGAACGAACTCGCCCTCGCCCTCGATCTGCGGTACGCCAGCCGGGAGAAAGCGATCTTCGGGCAGCCGGAGGTCGGCAGCGGACTGCTCCCCGGCGGTGGCGGCACCGAACGCCTCCCCCGCGCCATCGGCCGCGACCGCGCCCTGGAAGCCATCCTCACCAGCGACGACTACGACGCCGACACCGCCGAACGCTGGGGCTGGACCACCCGTGCCCTCCCCGACAGCGAACTCGACGCCTTCGTCGACACGATCGTCGGCCGGCTCGCCTCCTTCGACCGCACCTCACTCGCCTCGGCCAAAGCCCAGATCAACCGGGCCTCCCTGCCCCCGGACGCGGATCTGATCGCCGCCTACGGCGAGTTCGCCCACTCCCTCACCCTCCCCGGGTTCCTCGCCCGCGCCGTCGGCGCGCAGGCTATCGTCGAGCAGGCCGGCATCGACTTCGAGTACCGCATGGGGCAGTACATCGGCATCGCCAACCAGCAACTCTGACACCCGGCTGCCTAGTTCGTCGTCGCATCCGTGCCGATCAGGAGAGAAACCGTGTCGCGAAACCCCGTCACTGCCGAAGAGAGCCGATGGATGGGCGCCGCCGTAGACGCGGTGGTGTTCGACGTCTTCGGCACCGTGGTCGACTGGCGCACCGGCGTCGCGAGCGAATTCGAGCGCGTCGGCACCCGCGTCGGGGTACAGGCCGACTGGCTGGGACTCACCACCGCGTGGCGCAGCCGGTACCCGCCGGCACTGCTGCGGGTGGTGTCGGGGGAAATGCCTTGGCGGTCACTGGACGAGCTACACCGGATGATGCTCGACGAAGTGCTCACCGAGCACGGCCTGACCGAGTTCACCGACACCGACCGGGCCGAACTCGTCAACGCCTGGCACCGCCTGAGCCCATGGCCCGACAGCCGCGACGGTCTGTCCCAGCTGCGCGAGACCCATATCACCGCCACCCTGTCCAATGGCAGCACCGCGCTCCTCATCCACCTGGCCCGCGCCGGCGGATTGTCGTTCGACACCATCCTGTCCGCCGAGCTGATCCACAGCTATAAGCCGGACCCAAAGGTGTACCTGATGGCCGCCGAACTACTCGAAGTCCCACCGCCGCGGCTGCTGATGACCGCCTGCCATCTCGACGACCTGCGTGCCGCCGCCGACGCCGGACTGCGCACCGCATACATTCCACGCCCCCTGGAATGGGGCCCCGGCCATCCGGTCCCACCGGTGCCGGACTGGGTCGACCTCACCGCCACGGACATCCCCGACCTGGCCCGACGACTCGCTCCATAGCGGCCGATCCGGGCCTCCAGGCCAAGAAGAACAAGCTCAGGCGTTCGTGGTGCTGCGCAGGTCCGGATAGAGCGCCTCGACCGGGCCGCTCAGAGCCGCCTTGACCTGCACGGTCAACTCGTCGGCCAGGACCTCGTACACGCCGGCCTCGACGGCGTCGTAGACCGTCGTCACCAGCTCCGCCGGCAGCAGCTTGGGGCCGTCGGCGTGCGCGGCCATCGGGGTGTCGACGTAGCCCATGTGCACCCCCGTCACGTGGATGCCCTTGGGTGCGAGCTCGATGCGCAGAGAGTTGGTGGCCGACCACAGTGCGGCCTTGGACGCGCTGTAGGTGCCGCCGAAGGCGTACCAGCTGGCAACGGAGTGCACGTCGACGAGGGCCGACTCCGGCTTGGCGGCGAGGATCGGTGCGAAGGCGCGGGCGAGGAAGACGGGTCCGAAGAAGTTCGTCTCCATGTTCGCCCGGATGTCCGCCTCGGTGACGTCGAGCAGGCTCGCGCTCGGCGGGATCGCGCCGGCGTTGTTGATGAGCATGGTGACATCGGGCGCGGCGGCGACGGCCGTGTCGATCGATGCGGGGTCGGTGACATCGAGCGTGAGGGGGACGATGCGTTCATCGTCCCAGGTGCGGGGGGTGCGGGCGGTGGCGTAGACCTTGGCGGCGCCACGAGCCAGGGCGTTGTGGACGAAGTGGGTACCAAGCCCACCGTTTGCTCCGGTGACAAGGACGACTGCTCCGTTGAAGGAAGGCATGAGTGTTCCTTTCCAAGGGGCCCAGCTGTGGGAGCATGAGCAAAGGCGTTTTCGAGCCGACACATTAGCGACTACTCTCATAACTGAGTC
Source organism: Streptomyces sp. NPDC050619 (assembly GCF_040654815.1). NCBI lineage: Bacteria > Bacillati > Actinomycetota > Actinomycetes > Kitasatosporales > Streptomycetaceae > Streptomyces > Streptomyces sp. NPDC050619. The sequence continues at coordinate 217,159 of NZ_JBFAIR010000006.1, forward strand.
GAGTCGGAATCTATTCCCGGAGGGCACCGTCATGCCTGTCGCCTCCCAGCCGGTAGGACGGCGCGAGCGGAACAAGCAGGACAAACTGGACCGCATCATCGCCGCCGCCACCGAGTTGTTCGCCGAACGCGGCGTCGATGAGGTCACGACCCAGCAGATCGCCGACAAGGCCGACATCGGCACCGGGACGCTGTTCCTGTACGCCAAGACCAAGGGCGAGCTTCTCCTGCTTGTGCAGAACGCCAAGTACGCCGACTCGCTCGACCGGGGCCGCGCGGCTGCCGAGACCGTCCCGGGCGTCCTGGACGCGGTGCTGACGATCGTCCGGCCGATCGTGGAATGCAACCGCACCCAGATCGACAACGGACGCACCTACCTGCGAGAGGTGGCCTTCGGCGACCCCGAGGAGCCCCGGCACGGCGAAGCGCTCGCCATCGCCGCGCAGACCGAAGCGGCCGTCGCCGCCGTGCTGCGCCGAGACGAGCAGGTCACAGAGGGCGATGCCGCGACGCTGGCACACATCGTGTCCGCCGTGATGTTCCTCAGCATGGCGGCGAGCATGAACATCGTCTTGAGCGTCGAAGAGATCGTGCAGGACATCCGACGGCAGATCAGCGTCCTGCTGCCTCGCTGAAGCGCGGTCCGTCTGTCGGTCCCCAACCGGCTAGTGGTCGGCGAGAACGGGCCACAGGGCCGCGACGACCCGGTCCGCGAGACCTGGGTCCCGGTCACCGGTGCGCAGGTAGGACGAGTAAATGCTGCCGGTCAGCATGTCCGCGACGACGAGCACGTCCATGTCCGAACGCAGGGCACCCTCCTCGCGCAGCCGATGCAGCGTGTCGAACAGGGGCTGTATCCGGGGGCCGATCGCGTGGCGCCGTACCAGTTCCAGGAGACCGGGATTGTGCTCGGCCTCGGTCAGGACATGCCCGATCACCGTCATTCCGTGGCCCGGAGGGGCGTACGGAACCGCATACCGCAGGGCCCTCCCCAGCGCATCGGCGGGCGGGAGGTCCTCCAGCGGACCGAGCGGGTCGCGCTCGCGCTCCTCCTGGAAGTTGAAGTCCAGAGCGTCCACGACGAGGTCGTGCTTGTTCGCCCAACGCCGGTAGACGGTGGGCCTGGTGACGCCCGCCTCTGCGGCGATGTCACTGATCGTCAAGCGAGAGTAGCCGTCCGACACCAACCGCTCGACGGCTGCTCGCAGGATCGCCTGCTCCACGGACGGGTCACGCGGTCTGCCGGGACCCTTGCCCCGCTGGGCTCTCTTCTTGTCGTTCCCGGCCATCTCCTCCATCCGCTCACAGTAGCTTGCCATTACTTTACTTGACAGTCATGTAACTAAATTACGATCGTTAGGGTGCGCACGGAGATCCGAGCCAAGGAGAAACGGTGCCAACTCCCCCCACAGCCACAGTTGTTGAGCACGCCGCCCGGAGCGACGGCCGTTGTCGTCTTCGACACCCGGCCGGCTGACGAAACGACAGGTCCGGTAGGTCTCCGCACAGGGGCGACCCTTCTCGCCGGACACCCTGGCCTTCGCCTCGGCACCGAGGCAAGCGTGTGCCGCCCACCCCCACTCCCCCCCTCCCCCCATCTCTCCATCCCCCCACACCCCTGACGGAAGTCGGTGAGAACCGGTGTCTACGGCACCCGAGGTTGGTTCGATCGCCAACGACAAGCAGCTGCACGACATGCTCCCGCTGGAGTCGGTCAGAGCGGCCGTACGCGACTGCACGGACGGTCTGGCGCGAGCCGTGGCCCTGATCATGGAGGGGTACGCCGAACGCCCGGCCTTCGGTGAGAGGGCCCGGGAAACGGTGACCGACCCGGTGACCGGTCGGACCTCCCTGCGGCTGCTGCCGCGGTTCACGGAGATCACCTACGCCGAACTGTGGGAACGGGCCGGCGCGATCGCGGCCGAGTGGCACGGGGACACCCCGCACCCGGTCCGGCCGGGGGACTTCGTCGCGGTCTGCGGCTTCACGAGCGTCGACTACGCGACGCTGGACCTGGCCTGCCTGCGACTGGGCGCGGTGACCGTGCCGTTGCCGGCGAACGCACCGGCCGCCCGGCTGAAGCCGATCGTCCAGGAGACCGGGCCGCGCGTCCTGGCGACCAGTATGGAAACCCTGGACACCGCGGTCGAGTTGGTGCTCTCCAGCGCCTCGAAGCCGCGGCTCGTGGTGTTCGACCACCACCCGGAGGTCGACGAGGAGCGGGAGAGGTTCGAGGCGGCGCGGCGGCGACTGGCGGAGGCGGGCCTCACCGCCGTCGATTCCCTCGCCGCGGTGACCGCCCGTGGCCGCGACCTGCCGACGGTGCCGCTGTTCCAGCCGGATACGGACGAGGACCCGATGCGGCTGCTGCTCTACACCTCCGGCAGCACCGGCACGCCGAAGGGCGCCATCTACACCGAGAGGATGCTCCACCGGCTCTGGACGGGCCTGATGCCGACGCCCGCCGACACTCCCTCCGTCGGCATCAACTACATGCCGATGAACCATATGGTCGGCCGGTTGAACCTGTACTCCGCGCTCAACCGGGGCGGGGTCTCGTACTTCAGCGCCCGAAGCGACATGTCCAGCCTGTTCGAGGACATGGGGCTCGTCCGGCCGACCGAGCTTCTGCTGGTGCCGCGGATCTGCGACATGCTGTACCAGGAGTACCAGAGCGAACTGCTCGGCCGTGCCCCGGAGTTCACCGACCACGAGGCTCTCGACGCGGCGGTGAAGGCGGACCTGCGGGAGCGGTTCGTGGGCGGTCGGGTGCGCGTTGTCGTGAGCGCCAGCGCGCCCGTCTCCCGGGAGCTGAAGCGGTTCATGGAGTCGTGTCTGGAGCTGCCCCTGCACGACGGCTACGGGTCCACCGAGAGCGGCGTCGTGGTGGTCGACTCACACGTGCAGCGACCTCCCGTGATCGACTACAAGCTCGTCGACGTACCGGAACTCGGCTACTTCACCACCGACTCCCCGTACCCCCGGGGCGAGCTGCTGATCAAGACGACGTCCGTCACGCCCGGGTACTACAAGCGGCCCGAGACGACGGCCGAGGTGTTCGACGCGGACGGCTTCTACCGGACGGGCGACATCATGGCCGAGACCGGCCCGGACCAGCTCGTGTACGTCGACCGCCGCAACAACGTACTGAAGCTGTCCCAGGGCGAGTTCGTCGCTCTCTCCCGCCTGGAGAGCGTCTTCGTCGCCGATCCGCTGGTGCGGCAGATCTACGTCTACGGCAACAGCGAGCGCGCCTACCTGCTGGCCGTGATCGTCCCCACCAAGGAGGCGCTCGCCCGGTCCGCGAGCCACGACGAGCTGAAGCGGTCGCTGAGCGAGTCGCTCCAGCACGTCGCCCGCGAGGCCGACCTGGAACCGTACGAGATCCCCCGTGACTTCCTGGTCGAGCTCGAACCGTTCACCGCGGAGAACGGCCTGCTGTCGGAGATCCGCAAGAACCTGCGGCCACAGCTCAAAGAGCGCTACGGGGACCGTCTCGAAGACCTCTACGAGGAGTTGGCGAGCGGCCGTGAGGAGTCGCTGCGCTCGCTGCGCGAGGCGGGGCCCGGCCAGCCGGTGTTCGCGGCCGTCCGCCGCGGGCTCGTCGCGCTGCTGGGCCGCTCGGAGGCGGAACTCCACGAGGGCGCGCGCTTCACGGACCTGGGGATCGACTCGCTGTCGGCCCTGTCCTTCTCCCGGCTGCTGCGGGACGTCTTCGAGGTGGAGGTGCCGGTCGGGCTGCTGCTCAGCTCGGGCAACGACCTGAGGGCCGTCGCGGACCACATCGAGGCCGAGCGGGGCTCGGGTGCGCGGCGGCCGACCTTCGCCGCGGTCCACGGCGCCGACAGCACCGAGGCACGTGCCGCCGACGTCACGCTGGAGCGGTTCATCGACGCCGAGACGCTTCAAGAGGCCGGCCGGCTTCCGCGTCCGACGGGGCGGGAGACCCCGCGTACCGTGCTGCTGACCGGGGCCAACGGCTACCTGGGCCGGTTCATGTGCCTGGACTGGCTGGAACGGCTGGCCGAGACCGGCGGCCGGCTGGTCTGCGTCGTACGGGGCCGTGACGCCGAGGACGCCGGGCGCCGCCTGGAGGCCGCCTTCACCAGCGGCGACACGGACTTGCTGAGCCGCTACCGCGAACTGGCGGCGAGTCATCTGGAGGTGCTCGCGGGCGACATCGGCGAGGAACGGCTCGGCCTGGACCTGGACACCTGGAAGCGGCTGGCCGAGGACGTCGACCTCATCCTCCACCCGGCAGCGCTGGTCAACCACGTCCTGCCGTACGACCAGTTGTTCGGCCCCAACGTCGTCGGTACCGCCGAGCTGATCCGCCTGGCCCTCACCGGGAGGATGAAACCGGTCACCTACCTGTCGACCACCGCGGTGTCCACCGAGTCCGACGCGTCGCTGTTCGACGAGACCACCGACATCCGCACCCTGAGCCCGGTGCGCACGCTCGGCGACGGCTACGCCACCGGCTACGCGACCAGCAAGTGGGCGGGCGAGGTTCTGCTGCGCGAGGCCCATGGCACCTACGGCCTGCCGGTGACGGTGTTCCGCTCGGACATGATCCTCGCCCACACCCACCACACGGGTCAGCTGAACGTGCCCGACATGTTCACCCGTCTGCTCTTCAGCATCCTGACCACCGGCCTCGCCCCCGCGTCCTTCTACCGCACCGACGACCAGGGCGGCCGGCAGCGAGCACACTACGACGGGTTGCCCGTCGACTTCGTCGCCCAGGCCGTCGACACCCTCGGCGCGCGCAACACGGACGGCCACCGCACGTACAACGTCGTCACCCCCCATGACGACGGGATCTCACTGGACACCTTCGTCGACTGGCTGGCGCAGGACGGCCACACGATCCGGCGCGTCGCGGACTACGACGAGTGGTTCACCCAGTTCGAAACCGCCCTGCGGGCGCTGCCGGAGCAACGACGCCAGCACTCCCTCCTGCCACTGCTGCACGCCTTCGCGAAGCCGGGCGAACCGGCGCTCGGCTCGGCCGTCCCCGCCGACAGCTTCACGGACGCCGTCCGGGAGGCCGGGATCGGCGAGGACGGGGCCATCCCGCACCTGTCCCCCGGCCTCATCACCAAGTACGCGAGCGACCTGCGCGGACTGGGCCTGCTCTGATACGGCCCTCGCCGCCGGGACGGACCACCGCGGAGCCGTACGCTCCCGGGCGGCAGCTCCCGGCGGCGATCACGGGCGCCGACGCGGCACGAGGCCGTCTTCCGCCCCGGAGACGGCCTCGGGTGAGAGTTCACGGAGGATGACGAACGTCGCCGCCCTGGCCAAGCCTCCGTCGCAGCCCAAGCCGAACCCCGACCCTCCCACTCCGGAAGAGGCCACGCCGGCTGGAGCTGCTCGTGAAGCACTCCGATAACGGCTGAAGCGGTGATAGCACTGGACTGGCGGAAGGAGGTAACGCGACGGGAGCCGCAGAAACCCCGTACCGACGAGGCTCTCGAGCTCGTCGAGTTCGTCGCACCCGAAGTCGAGCCGCGCAACGGACGGCTACGACTGGCCATGCACCGGTGACCAGGACCCGGCCAGGGCGGACACGAAGGCGCCGAAGTCGGCCGCATCAGACCGTGGCCTGGAAGGTCGATGAAGATCTTGGGTTCTGGCCCTGTCGTGTGAGCGGCAGGGCCAGAACCCAGGTGGTTCGTGCAGGAGATCGGAGACCATGCTGTCCGGCACGCTCCAGGCGCTCCTTCTCGGTCCGGGCCTCGCCGAGTTGAGCCCGGGGCGATCCTCGAAGTGCCGGCCATCCCCCACACCCGCACCGGCAAGAAACTCGAAGTCCCCGTCAAACGCCTCCTCCAGGGCGCCCCTGCCGAGCAGGTCGTCAATCCCGCCGCGGTGGACGCCCCGGCACTCGTCGACTACTACGCCCGCCTGGGAGCCGACCGCCGCGGTCGAAGGAGCGCCGAGGCGTGAGAACCGCACAGATCGTCACCGCCGTTGTGCTGGACCTGGTCTTCCTGCCGCTGGGAGTGGCGAAGATCGCCGCTATCCCGGTCATGCGCCAGGCGGCAGCCCACCTCGACAGGTCACCGGGCCTCTACCGCGTCGTCGGCGTCCTGGAGGTTGCCGGGGCCGCCGGAGTGCTGGCGGGCCTGGCCCGGGGTCCCCTCGGCGCCGCCGCTGCCAAGGACTCGCCCTGCTGATGGCCGCGGCGGCGGTGGTTCATCTACGTCACGGCGACCCGCCCGCACGGGCCGTGCCCGGTTGGGCTCGGCCAGGAAGTTCTGGAGGGCGGCGTCCTGCCGCTTGAGCCGGCCGGCCTCCGCGACGGTGAGGCTGGGGTGGGCGACGAACCAGGCCTCCGCCGGGATCTGGTACTTGACGATGAAGTCCTTCATGAGCCCGGCGTGTTCGGGAGTCGCATTGACCGACCACGGCACCGCCGGCGGACTCCTTCGTGCGCGCGTCGACGGGCCCGGTAGGTCGTTGCAGCCGGGTTCAGTTGTAGACGTTGAATTCTGCGACTGACCACCAGCTACGCGCAACATTGTCGGTATTGACGACCTTGATGTAGCGAGCAGTCTGCGTCGGGAAGGAGACCAGGTGGACTCGTTGGCCGTCCGCCACCGAAGAAACCTCGGTCCAGTCGGTTCCATCCGCAGATACGTATACCTCCGCGCTTCGCGCATAGTCGCTGACACTGCCGCCAACATCCAGCACAATCTTGTTGAACGTCTGTGTTTTCCCCATGTCCACTTGGATCCAGAGGCCGTCGTACTGTCCCGTTCCGGAGCTGTACCGAGTACCAGAATCGCCATCGAGCATATTTCCGGGCGCATCCCACTGACTTGCGTCCGAAGCCGTTGCGGTCCAGCCCGTCCGCGGCAGCGCAGGACCTAGATCGATGACGTCGAACGAAGATTCACCGGCATCCACTCCGCTGGTTCCCTTCACGGAAACCGTGACCTTCCCCGCCGAAAGCCCCTTCGGAACGTAAGCGCTGATACTCGTGTCCGACCAGCTATCGATTTCTGCATAGCTTGATCCGAAATACACCGTACCCAGCCCCTGCGCGTCACCGAAGCCGGAACCGCGAATCGTGAACTTGGAGCGGGGCATCCCTCGGTCCGGCGTAAAACTGCTGAAGACCGGGGTCGGGAAGCTTGACAGCTTCTCGGTTGTGAACATCACCGAGGTCCCGCTTGGCAGCGTATAGATATACGAGCCGTCGGTGGATGTCTTGAAACTCTTGCTGTCGCCGGTCCCGTTGAATACTACGGTGACCTGCGCCCCTTCCTCGCCGGTCCAGGTCTTCAGCTGGAGGCCCTTCGATACCGCTGTCGGAGCTGCGATCGAACCGGTGCCACGCGAAGATCCGTACATGTCGATGTCACCGATGGACCACCAGAAACCGGATGCCGCGGTACTTACGATGCGAATGTACTGCGCCGTCCGGGTCGGCAACGTGACGGCTACCTTTCCGATGCCCCCGCTGCCGCTCGCAATTGCGCTGCCCCAATCGACACCATCGTTCGAAACATATATCTGATACCTGGTGACGTAGTCGAACGAATTGTCTACGCCGGTGTCGAGGACGATTTTGTTGAAGCTCGTAGGGCTCCCCAGATCGATCTGGAACCAGTCGCCGCTCGCCGTCCCATGCCCGAGGCTCCACTTTGTGTTGATGTCGCCGTCGATCGCGTTCGCGGCCACACCCCAATCCGGCTGCGCCGAAGCCGCTGCGGTCCACTTGCTACGGCTCAGTGCCCTTCCTGTCGTCTGGACAGAAGCTCCGATCGGAAGGGAATACGTGACCAGCTTGTTTCCGGTACGGACGGAATTCTGATAGGGCAGTAGTGCCGGATCGTACGTGACAGTGACCGGGCCGGATGTCGACGTGAAGACGAAGTCGTGTGTCGGGTCCGAGACCTTGGTCGCCGCAGGGACAAGGCCACTCCGCGTAGGCCCGGAGTACGTGAAGGTGACGGCGTCGCCGGCGTTCAGGGTGTAGTCGAACGAGTGCGTCCCGTCCACAACGCTGAAGGTTTTCGCGGCGCTTCCCGAGTTGTACGCGATCAGGACCTTCGATCCGTCCGGGTTCTGGAACGCGACGTTCTCTATGCTGCCTTCCCCGAGGGTGTTCGAGTAGATCCGGCGTGCTCCGGGCCTGACGAACCTGCTGGCGTGAGCGAGGGCGTGGTAGTCCACGTTGTAGGTCACCCGCCCGTCAGCCGGGTCGATCGTGAGCAATCCCCGAAGCATGGGTATACCGGCCGTGTCGCTGTTGAGCGGGCCCCGATCGGTGTCGAGTGCGATGTTCCACAGCATCACCCCGTTCGCCCAGTTGCGCGTGCCGTTGATGATCCACGTACCCAGTGCTTCACTGAACGCCGTCTGGTCGCTGTCCTGCCAAACTCCTCCGGTAGCTTCCGTGATGAACGTTTCCTTGCTCGGGTAGTCGTTGTGGACCAGGCTCTGGTAGTTCGGGTTGCCGCTGTAGATGTGCCACCCGGTTCCCGCGGTGTACTTGGAGGCTGCGGGGTCGCTGAAAATCGTCTCCGGGTACGAGGGCACGTCCCAGTTGTGGTCCCAAGCCAGGATCTTCGTGGAGATTCCATTGGCTTCGAACGCCTTGCCGATCTCCTGAATCAACTCGGCTTCCTGGTACGCGGACAGGAACATCCCGGGCCAGGTGGGAGTACCCATGGGTTCGTTCTGCGGGGAAATGTAGGAGATGGGAACGCCCGCTTCGCCATAGGCTTGGATGAACTTGACGAAGTAGTCGGCGAGCGCGGAGGTGTACTCGCTCTTGAGGGTGCCTCCGATCATGGAGTCGGAGGTCTTCATCCAGCCTGGTGGGCTCCACGGGTTGGCCATGATCTTGATGGACGGGTTGAGTGAGAGGGCCTGCCGCAAGGCCGGAATGATGTACGGCACGTCGTGCTGGATGGAGAAGTCGGACAGCGTCGGGTCCGTTTGTCCCGCGGGCATGTCGTTGTAGGAGTAGTTGCCGGACGCGTTGAAATCCGTGGCGCCCATCGGAGAGCGGAGCAGGCTGAGGCCGATGCCCTGCGAGGGATCGAACAGCTTCTTCATCAGCTTGGTCCGCTCGGCAGTGGACAGCTTGTCGATGAGCCAGGCGGAGGAGTCGGTCATGGCCGCGCCGAAGCCTTCGACCTTCTGGTACTTGACGCTGTCGTCGATCTTGATCGTCAGCGGGTTGGCCGTTCTCCTCGCCTTGAACAGCACATCGTCCTGGCCGGCGAGCCACTTGTCGGCCGATACCTCCGTCAGCCACACACGGACGGAATTGTCACGTGAGGCTTGCTTCAGCTGCGGGGCGGCGATGGCGTTCCCGGATACGTGGGTCCAGGCAGCGGCGACACCGACCGCGCTGGCCAGGAACTGGCGTCGTCCGAGACTGTATGACCTCATGGAAGATCCTCCTTCGGACCTGCTTAGTCGGTTCTACGGCGCCGCCGGCGCCGGCTCTGCGGCGCCGGTGCTCGGCTCCTTGATCACGAGCGGGTGCAGTTCCCAGGCATCGACCGCGTAGCCGAGGCGCATCCCCGGTGCGGTGCGGGCCTGCAGTCGCCACGGGCCCTGCCCTGTGGGGTAGAAGCGCAGGGTGAGGACCTGGCCGGTGGTGGTCAGGAAGATTTCGACGATGGAGTGGTCGACGACCACGCGCAGGTCGACGGGCCGGCCGGTTGGGCAGGGCACACGGTAGGAGCCGCCGCGGGCCCGGGTGTCCAGTGAGGCGTGGTCGCGGTCGACGACCAGTTGGCCCGTATCGGCATCGAGGCGGATGTCGAGGTACTCGGAGCCGTCGGGGGTGGTGAGCAGCCGCAGGCCGGCGTTTCCGGTGGGCTCCAGACGGGCCGTCAGGTCGAAGGCGCGGCCCGCGCTGCCGAGGTCCACCGGCTGCGTGCCGTGCGTCGCTCCAGTGGCATGGATGGTGTGTTCGCCGCGCAGGGCCAGCAGTTCGGTGGCGGGCTGCTGGCGCAGTGTGCCGTCGTCGTGGACGTGGATCTCGCGGGGCAGGGTGAGGACCCCGGCCCATCCGTCCGCGACGGCCCAGGCTTCGTCGCGGGCTTCCCACGACCAGCCCCACAGCAGCCATCGGTCGCCCGGTGCGCGCAGCAGGGCCGGTGCGTAGCAGTCGGGGCCGTGGTCGGCGGGCACCGCCGGGCCGGCCTCGAAGTGAACGTCGTACTCCGCGCCGATCAGGACCGCGACGCTCTGCGGGCCAGTGGGCAGGTTCCATGCGCTGAAGATGAGGGCGCCGCGTCCGTCGGCTGCCGGGAGGTATTGGGGGCATTCCCAGCCCTCGCCGGTGTGCAGGTCGGTGCCGCTGATCGGCTCCTTCTCGCGGGCCGCGAAGGGCCCCTGGTAGTTCCAGGTCTCCAGGTCGGGTGAGTCGTAGAGAAGGGCGGCGGCGCGGCCGTCCGCGAGGGCGGCGCCGACCAGCATCCGCCAGCCGTCGCCGTCCTGCCAGACGTACGGGTCGCGGTACATGGTGCAGCCCTCGGGCAGCTCGGGGATGAGCAGTTCGCCCCGCGGGCTGAAACTGTTGCCGCCGTCGTGGGAGACGGCGCAGGTGACCGGCTGGTGCTGGAACGAGCGGTCCTCGCGGTGCGCGGAGTAGAAGGCGACGAGCCGGTCGCCGTCGGAGACGGCGTTGCCGGAGAAGCAGCCGTCGGCGTCCACGCCACCCGGGGTCGGGGACAGGGCGATCGGCAGCGGCTCCCAGCTCAGCAGGTCGGAACTGCGGAAGTGGCCCCAGTTCAGGTTCGCGTGGGTCGCTCCGTACGGGTTGTACTGGTAGCACACGTGGTAGTGGCCGTCCTGGAAGACCAGCCCGTTGGGGTCGTTGATCCAGTTGCGGGGCGGGCGCAGGTGCGCCACGGGGCGGTGCGGATCGCGGGGTGCGGTGGACACACGCGTGCCTTTCGGTGTTTCAGAGTGGACCCGCCCCGCCGGCCTTCGGGTTAGCGGGGCGGCGGGCCGGCGGGGCGGGGGTCTTCAAGCCATCCACGGCCTTCAGGTCCGGATGCGGGCTTCAGGTCCGGATCCGGGCTTCAGGTCCGGATGCGGAATCCCGCGCTCAGCTGCTGCTCCCGCCGTGCGCTGGGGCCGACACGGAGTGCGAACTCACCTGGTTCGACCACTCGCCGGTTGTCGGCTGTGACGAGCGAGCACTGCGCTGCAGGGACGCTGAGGCGGACGTCCAGGCTTTCACCGGGAGGGACTTCGACCTGAGTGAAAGCCTTCAGCTCCTGCTCGGCCCAGGTGACGCTGGTGGTCAGGTCGCTGACGTATGCCTGGACCGTCTCCAGGGCAGGACGGCTGCCACTGTTGGTGAGTCGTACCGTCGCGTCGACGGTGCCGTCTGCGGGGACGTCCGGGTCGTGCACGACGAGGTCGGAGTAGGTGACGGTGGTGTAGGTGAGGCCCTCGCCGAACGCGAACAGGGGGTCCTGGGTGAGGTCGGCGTAGCGGTTCCCGTGCTGGCCTCGCACCTGGTTGTAGAAGACCGGTTGCTGCCCGACGTGGCGTGCGAAGGAGACAGGGAGCCGGCCGCTCGGTTCGACGAGTCCGAGGAGGAGTTCGGCGACGGCGCGGCCACCGCGCATGCCCGGGTTGAACGCCTCGATGAGCGCTGCCGCGTTCAGTGCCGAGTCCGGGAGGGTGCTCGGCTTGGACTGGGCGAGTACGACGATCACGGGTGTGCCGGTGGCGGCGACCGCGTCCAGCAGTGCGATCTGGCCTCCTTGGAGGTCGAGCGTGGCCGTGGAGCGCACCTCGCCGGTGAGGTCGATGGTGTCCCCGACGACCACGACGGCGTAGTCGGCGGCCTCTGCGGCAGCGGTGGCCTCCCGAAGTTGTTCCTGGTCGACCGGGGCGGGGGTGAAAACGGGCGGCTGCGGTTGGCCGTCAGGCCCGGTGGACCACTCGGGGTCCTGGTCGGGGCTTGCGATGTCGGCACCGCGGGCGTATGTGATGGTCCAGTCGGCCGGGGCGACGACGCGCAGGCCGTCGAGCACTGTCTCCACCGACTCGCGGGGATGGCCTTCGGGCATCCACGGGACCTGGCCGGTGGCGCCCGCCCAGTCGCCGAGCATGGCTTCCGGGCTGTCGGCGTTGGGGCCGATGACCGCGATCGTCCGCTGCTTGCCGCGGCTCGCGGCGCGGCCGGTTCCGTCCGAGGTCAGCCCTCCTTCGAGGGGCAGGACGCCGTCGTTGCGCAGCAACACCAGGGAACGGCGGGCGGTTTCGAGGTTGAGGTCGGCGTGGGCTCGGCGGCCGATCACCTGCGCCTGCCGATCCGGGTCGGGAACACGCGGGTCCTCGAAGAGCCCGAGCTCGAACTTCAGCCGCAGAACCCGCCGTACTGCGGCATCGATCTGTTTCTCGTCGACCAGGCCGCGGGCGACCGCCTCCTGGGCGCCCTCGAAGAACCGCGGCGTGGCCATGATGAGGTCGTTCCCGGCGTTGACGGCGACCGCCGCCGCCTCGGCGTAGTCGGCGCAGATCCGCTGGTCGTAGACCATCCGGCCGACGTTGTCCCAGTCGGTCACCAGCGTGCCGGTGAAGCCCCACTCCCTCTTGAGTACGTCGTTGATCAGCCACTGATGCGCGGTGATGGGCACCCCGTCGATGGACTGGTACCCGAGCATGAAGCCGCGGCAGCCTGCACGAACCGCCTGCTCGAACGGGGGCAGGAACCACGAACGCAGCTTGCGTGGGCTGAGATCGGCCTCGCTCGCGTCGCGCCCGCCCAGGGTTTCGGAGTAGCCCGCGAAGTGCTTGGCGTACGCCAGTACAGCTGTCGGGTCGCTGAGGCCCTCGCCCTGATAGCCGCGTACCATCGCCGCCCCGAGTTCACCGATCAGGAACGGGTCCTCGCCGAATGTCTCGTTGATCCGGCCCCAGCGCAGGTCCCGGGTGATGCACAGCACCGGGGAGAACGTCCCGTGGATCCCGGTCGCCGCGATCTCGGTCGCGGCCGCTCGGGCCACCCGGTGGAGCAAGGAGGGGTCCCAGGTGCAGGCCATGGCCAGCTGGGTCGGGAAGATGGTCGCGCCCGGCCAGAACGAGTGGCCGTGGATGCCGTCGTCGGCTGTCAGCAGCGGAATGCCGAGCCGTGTCCGCCGGGCCAGTTCCATGGCCTGAGGCATCAGGTCAGGGGACACATGCAGGATTGATCCGGCCAGCTTGGCCGACACGATGTCCGCCAGGTCCCCGTGTTGTGCGTCGAGCATCATCAGCTGCCCGACCTTCTCCGGCAGGGTCATCCGTGAGAGCAAGTCCTCCGTCCTTGCCTCCACGGACGCTTCCGGATCCAGGTACGCCGCAGGGCGAACCGGCTGTCCCATTTATGGTCTCCAAGCAATGAGTGGTCACAGGTCAGATAGTTGATCGGCGACGGCGAACGCTTCGTCGCAAGGACGCTGCCGCCTGCCGCCTGCCGCCTGCCGCCGGAATGTCACTTCAGGCCGGTGGTGGCGATGCCGGCCACGAACTGGCGCTGGAAGAGGACGAAGACGATCATCACCGGCAGCAGGACGACGACGGCACCGGCGAGCAGGATGCCGAAGCGGGTGAAGGACTGTCCGCTGCTGGCCAGGGCCAGGCCGACAGGGAGGGTGTACTGGCTCTCGTTCTGCGCCACGACCAGCGGCCACAGGAAGTTGTTCCAGGAGCCGAGGAAGGTGATGATCCCGAGGGTGGCGAGGGCCGGCTTGGTCAGCGGAAGGATGATCCTCGCGAAGATGGCCAGTTCGCGGCAGCCGTCGACGCGGGCGGCGTCGATCAGCTCGTCGGGCAGGGTGGAGATGAACTGCCGCATCAGAAACACCCCGAAGGGGCCGGCCAGGAACGGCAGGATCAGCCCGAGCATGGAGCCGGTCAGCTGCATGTTGGACACCAGCACGTACAGCGGGACGAAGGTGACCAGGCCGGGGATCATGAGCGTCCCCATGACCAGCAGGAAAACCGCGCGCTGTCCGCGGAACTCCAGCTTGGCCAGGGCGTATCCGAGCATCGAGCAGAAGATGAGGTTCCCGGCGGTGACGGCGAGGGCCACGATCACGGAGTTGGCGAACATGCTCGTGAAGTCGAGCGTGCTGAACAGCTCACCGTAGTTGGCGGTCGTGGGCGCCGTGGGTATCAGGACGGGCGGGACCCTGCGGATGTCCGCCTCGGGTTTGAAGGAGCCGGAGAGCATCCACAAGAACGGCGCGATCATCAGCAGCAGGGCGCCGACGAGCGGCAGATACAGCCAGGGCTGGCCCCAGGACTGGCGGATGCGACGGCGCCTGAGGACGCGGTCCGTGCCCGCTTGTGCCGGTGGGAGGGTGGAGAGGGTACTCATGGTTCGTCAGTCCTTGTCTCGCAGCAGCCGGAACTGCAGCACGGTCAGCGCCACGATGAGGACGAAGATGACGTAGCTGGCGGCCGACGCCATCTCGTAATTGCCGTTGCCGAACTGGTTGTAGGCGTACAACGTGGCCGACAGGGTGGAGTCCAGCGGCCCGCCGCCCGTCATCACGAACGGCTCGTCGAAGAACTGCAGATAGCCGATGCCGGTGGTGACGGCGGTCAGCAGCAGGGCCGGACGCAGGAGCGGGAAGGTGACCCGCCAAAACCGCTGCCAGGGCCCGGCGCCGTCGAGTTCGGCCGCCTCCATCAGGGACTGGGGGACGGACTGCAGACCCGCCAGCATGATGATCATGACGGTGCCGAGGTTGCGCCACACCGCCATCACGATCATGACGGGAAGGGCGAAGCGGGTGTCCGCCAGCCAGGCCGGGCCGTCGATCCCGAACCAGCCCAGGACGAGGTTCACCAGTCCCGCGCGAGGTTCGAGGAGCGTCTTCCACACCACGGCGACGGCCACGATGCTGGTGATCACCGGCAGGTAGAAGCCGACCCGGAAGACGGCCCGGAAGCGGCGGATGCCCCGGTCGAGGGCGACCGCCGCGGCGAGCCCGGCAGCCAGCGTCAGGGGCAGCGCCACCAGGACGAACACGGCGGTGTTGCGCAGGGCCGTGAAGAACTGCTCGTCCTGGAAGAGCCGCACGTAGTTGTCGAGGCCGATGAACGACACGTTCAGGGGTGTGCGCAGATCGGCGCTACTGGTGTCGGTCAGACTCATCAGCAGCGACCAGACCAACGGCAGCAGCATGAAGGCCGCGAACAGCGCGAGGAAGGGCGCGGCGAGGATCCAGGCGGCCCGGGCCTGCCTGCCGCGCGCCATGCCCCGAGGCGCGAAGTGCCGGCGATCGGCACTCCGCTGCGGCCCCGCGGTGGTCTGCTTGCTGGTGTCGCCCCGCCCAGGGAGCGTTTTCGTGGACATGGATGTCATCCGTCCGTGCGAGGGGTGCTCATGGCGGTGGCGCTCAGCGGCCGGTGCCGATGCTGGTGGCCTTGGACTGCAGCGACTTCTGCACCTCGGCGACGGTGGCCTTGCCGAGGGCCAGCTTCTCCAGTTCGGAGTCGATGGCGTCGGCGATCTGCTGCCAGGTCGTGATGGCGGGCGGCGCCTTGCTGACCTTGAGCTGCTCCTCGTACGCCTTCATGTTCTCGTCCTCGGTCAGCTTCCCCTCCGACCACGCCTGGGGTGCGGGGGGCAGGGTGCCGGTGACCTTGGAATAGGCGGCGAGGTTGGCGGGCTCGGTCAGGAACCGGGCGAACTTCCATGCCGCGTCGGGGTTCTCGGCCTCCTTGAACACCGCCAGGTCGGTGCCGCCGGCGAACCCGGCGGGCTGCTTGGTGTAGGGCAGCGGCATGGTCTTCCACTTGCCGTCCAGCTGCGGGGAGTCCCGGTGGAAGGTGCCGCCGGCCCACGCGCCCTCCTGATACGTGGCGGTCAGCCCGTCCTGGAAATCCTGCACGTTGTCCGCCCTGTCGGTCGGCGCCAGGCCCTGCTTGGGAACGCTTGCGTAGTCCTCCAGCGCCTTGGCGGCCTCGGGCGTGTCGAAGGTGAACTTCCCGGTCTTGGCGTCGTAGATGTCACCGCCCTGCTGCCAGACCATCGGCAGCCAGAAAATCCAGGAGTTGAAGCCCATCACGAGCCCCGCGGCGTGGCGCAGCTTGGGGTTCTGCTTGCCGGCGGTGGCCTGGATGGCCTTGAGGTCCTTCAGGTATCCGTCCCGGTCGCCGGCCAGGGCGCCCTTGATGCCGGCCTTCGTGGTGAGGTCGGTTCGGTAGTAGACCGCCGTGGTGTCGGCGATGAACGGGATGCCGTAGGAGGTGTTCTTGTACTTGGTGGTGTCCCACTGGCCGGGGTAGAAGTCCGACGACTTGATCGATGTCGGGGTGGCCTGGAAGGCGTTCATGGCAGCCATCTCGGCCATCCAGGTGCTCCCGACCATGGACAGGTCCGGTGTGTTGCCGCCGGCGACCGCGGTGGTCAGCTTGTCGTGGGCGGCGCTCCACGGGACCGCGGTGATCTTGACGTCCGCGTCCGGGTTCTCCTGCTCGAACTTCTTGGCCAGGGCCTTCAGGTTCTCGTCGGGGTCGCCCAGGGACCACATGACCACCGTCCCCTTGGCCTTGCCCGCGTCGATCTTCGCGGGCGCATCGTTGCCGGGGCCGGAATCCGCGCTCCGGCCGCAGCCGGTGGCCACCAGGGCTGCCGTGACGGTGACGCAGAGGGTCTGGACGGTTCTGACGGTGTGACGGGTGGTGATACGCATGATGCGGCTCCTTGCCGTTGAGCGATACGGAGGCGGGGGGGGCGGCGAAGGGTGAGAGCGGGCGGGCGCCGGATGGGTCGGCACACGAGTGGAGACCGTCTGCGGTGACATTGGCATCGGCGGTCAGCCGCGGGTCGCGGCGGGAGCATCCGCCCAGCGGCCGGGCGGAGTGCGCCAGGCGTGCCGTTCGGTGTCACGGATCGGGAACGCGCGGGCGGAAAGGTCCATGTGGGCGGTGCCGCGTGAAACGCGTGCGCAGCCGCCAGGGGTTGCGAGGACGGCGAGGCCGAAGTGGTTCGCCGAGGTTTCAAGGAGAGGGGGGCGGTGCGTCACTCACCGGCAACGCACCGCCCGGCTGCGAGGCGCCATTACCTGCGCATCGCGATGACGTCGCGTCAGTTCGAGCTCGGCTCTGACGTCGAGCCACGGATCACGAGGCTGGTGGGAATGATGCGCGAGGGGGCGGCCTGCGGCGATCCGCGCACGTGGTCGAGCAGCAGACGTGCCGCTGCCTCACCCATCTCCCGCATCGGCTGGCGGATGGTGGTCAGTGCCGGATAGGTGTACGACGCCAGCTCGACGTCGTCGAAGCCCACCACGGCGACATCCCGCGGAATCTTGAGGCCGGCCTCGTGCAAGGCCGCGAGCGCACCGGCCGCCGAGGGGTCGTTGTGCCCGAAGACCGCGTCGAACTCCACGCCGTCCGCGAGAGCTTGCGCGATCGCGCTCCGGCTGTTGTCGAACTGGAAGTCGCCGCCGATGATGCTGCGTTGGCCGAGTTCGATCCCGGCCTTCGCATAGACGTCGACGAAGCCGCCCAGCCGTTCTCGGGTGCAGCCGTACTCGTCGGGACCGGTCACCACCAGAGGTCGACGGCGGCCGAGGTCCAGCAGGTGGCGCGCCGCCTGCTCACCGCCCTCCCGGTTGGTGGTGGCCACGTAGGGGAATCCCGGCCGCTGGAAACGGTCGTCGATCAACACCACCGGCAGTCCGGCTTCGTGCAGTTCCGTGATGGCTCCCAGGGCCCCCTCGGGCTCTATCACCAGCAGACCGTCGAACGACTTGGCAGCGACCTGCAGGCCCAGCCTGCGCAGTGACTCCTCACCGCGGTTCACGGTCAGCATGCGCAGTCCGAAGCCCTCGGCCTCCAGCGTTTCGACGACCGCCTGCACTATGCCGGCCCAGGCCCAGGCCATATCAGGGACCAGCATGCCGATCATCTGTGTCGTGCCGCGTGCCAGCCCCACTGCCCCGGCGCTCGGCACATAGCCGAGCTCCGAGATCGCCTTGCGGACCTTCACAACGGTGTCCTCGCTGATCTCGCCCTTGCCGTTCAGCACCCGCGAGACCGTCGTCTTGCTGACCCCGGCCCGCGAGGCCACGTCGGCGATAGTGACTCCCATGTCACCTCCCCTCCCTTCCTGCAGAGGCGGAAGACTTCCCTCCCGCACCGAAGGGCCGATCGTACAGAGCCTTGTGGAACCGGTACCGACATCGGTCCCGGAACCGGTTTCGGTACCGGTCCCGGAAGTGAAGCACCGCGGGCCCTCACCGGTCAACACCCCGGAAACAACTCGTTGACCCGGCCGATCTCGGTCTCGCACGATGCCGCGGAAGCCTGCCGGTCGCTACCCAAGCCACCGCTCTGACCTGCGCGGTTGCCGATCTCAACCCGCCTTGGCCGAGCTCGTTGGGGCGGCTGCCGACCGCCGACGACGCCCGACGGACCGTAGGCCCGTCCCGGAGCAATCACGCCCGAACCGTTGACGCACTGGCCGGATTGCCCTTCATAATCGGGCACTCGCTGTCATCGATGACACAAGTCGTCGATGACACCCCAGTCGGCTGCGTGGACGTCGACGCCGCTGGGATGTCACTTTTCGGTCCGTCCGCGCCGGGGCCGCAGTCAGCGCTGCGCCGACGAGCCGCGGGACTAGGAGACACCATGAGCTCTGCACGCGTATCCCGGCATGCCCGCATACGGATGATGGCGGCGGTGGCGACCGTCTGCGCCCTGTCCGCAGCCCCGCTCGCCCCCCAGGCCGTAGCTGCCGACCCCCCTGCGTACACCGAGACCTACAGACCCCAGTTCCACTTCACGCCGGAGAAGAACTGGATGAACGACCCCAACGGTCTCGTGTACTACCAGGGCGAGTACCACCTCTTCTACCAGTACAACCCGAACGGCAACTCCTGGGGCGACATGTCCTGGGGGCACGCGGTGAGCAAGGACCTCGTGCACTGGGAGGAGTTGCCGCTCGCCCTGTCGCACGACGACGAGGAGATGGTGTTCTCCGGCAGCGCGGTCGTCGACTGGAACAACACCACCGGGTTCGGAACGAAGAAGAACCCGCCCATGGTGGCGATCTACACCAGTGCCTACAAGAACGGCGGCAAGCAGGCCCAGTCGCTTGCCTACAGCACCGACCGCGGCCGCACCTGGACCAAGTACCAGGGCAATCCCGTCATCGACATCGGCTCCACCAACTTCCGCGACCCCAAGGTCCAGTGGTACGCACCCACCAAGAGCTGGCTGATGACCGTGTCGCTGTCCGCCGAGCACAAAGTGCAGTTCTACTCGTCCAAGAACCTCAAGGACTGGAAGCTGCAGAGCGAGTTCGGGCCGGCCGGTGCGACGGGCGGCGTGTGGGAGTGCCCCGACCTGTTCCCCCTCGCCGTCGACGGGGACAAGAACAACATCAAGTGGGTCCTGGTCGTCAACATCAATCCCGGTGGTATCGCGGGCGGTTCGGCCTCGCAGTACTTCGTCGGCGACTTCGACGGCAAGAAGTTCACCGCCGACGACAAGGGCACCTACACACCGCCCACCGGCACGGTGGTGCAGGACTTCGAGGGCACCGACTTCGGTTCGTGGACGACGACCGGAACCGCGTTCGGCCAGGGACCGGCAGCCGGGTCGGTGGACGGGCAAGGGGCCGTCGAGGGCTTCGACGGCAAGGGCCTCGCCAACAGCTTCCACGGCGGTGACGGGACCGCCGGCACCCTCAGCTCGCCCGAATTCACCGTCGACAGCCCCTACTTGAACTTCAAGATCGGTGGCGGGCGGCATCCGCACGAGGCCGGAACCGTCATGGACAGGACTCCACCCGAGGGCACGGTCCTCGCCGACTTCGAAGGCGGAACCTACGGCGACTGGACGGCAACCGGGGACGCCTTCGGCACCGAACCGGCCCCCGGCACCCTCCCCGGCCAGGGACAGGTCTCCGGCTTCCTGGGAGACGGGCTGGCCAACACCTTCCTGAACGGCGACGCCAGTACCGGCACCCTCGCCTCGCCCGAGTTCACCATCGACAAGAAGCACATCAACTTCCTCATCGGCGGCGGCAACCACCCGGCCGACGACGACAACCCGACCGCCGTCGAACTCCTCGTGGACGGCCAAGTGGTGCGCAGCGCCACCGGAAAGGACGCCGAGGCACTCAACTGGGCCTCCTGGGACGTCAGCGATCTCACCGGCAAGAAGGCGCAGCTCAGGATCGTCGACGACAACACCGGCGGCTGGGGCCACCTCGACGTCGACCACATCGTGCTGTCCGACACCCAGGCCCAGCGCGTCTCCCAGGAGACGTCCGTCAACCTGCTCGTCGACGGCGAGGTCGTGCGCAGCGCGACCGGCGCCGACAGCGAGACCCTGGACTGGGCCTCCTTCGACATGCGCCCGTACGTCGGCAAGAAGGCGCAGATACAGGTCGTCGACATGAACTCCGGCGGCTGGGGCCATGTCCTGGCCGACCGGTTCACCGCCGCCGACGCACCCGCGAAGTCCATCGTGCAGCGCGCCGACTGGGCCGACTACGGCAAGGACTACTACGCGGCGGTGTCCTGGGAGAACGCGCCGGGCGGCAAGCGGTACATGATCGGCTGGATGAACAACTGGGACTACGGCCAATCCATCCCCACCTCCCCCTGGCGCGGCGCGCAGAGCGTTCCGAGGGAGATGGCCCTGCGCACCGTCGACGGCCGGATCCGGCTGACCAGCAAGCCGGTGGGCAGCCTGGAGTCGCTCCGGGGAAAGCGCCCGGCGACCGCGTCCGGCGTCACCGTGAAGAGCACCTCCAAGCCTCTGATCGGCCGCGCGGCCGAGGGCAAGGCACTCGACATCGAGGCGGCCTTCTCCCTCGAGGACGCCGAACGGTTCGGCCTGAAGGTCCGCACCGGCGCCGGAGGCGAGGAGACCGTCATCGGCTACGACACCGCAACCCAGGAGCTGTACGTCGACCGCACCCGCTCCGGCGTCGGCGACTTCAACAGCACCTTCCCCGGCGTCCAGACCGCCCCCCTGAAGCCCGAGAACGGCATGGTCGAGCTGCGCATCCTCGTCGACTGGTCCTCCGTCGAGGTCTTCGGCGGCAACGGCGAAGCGGTGATCACCGACCAGATCTTCCCCGACCCCTCCAGCACCGGCGTCGAGGTCTTCGCCGAGGGCGGCACCGCCACCCTCGACCAGATGCGGGCGTGGCAGCTGAAGTCGACCTGGCGGTGACGCGCCGCGGGTCCGCGGTGATCACGTGGGCGGGCGATTGGATTTGCAGTCGATCTCCCCGCGCTCCAGCTCCGCGTCGCCGCCGGTGTCGAACGCTCGTCACGGATGCGTGGCCAGCGGATCGAGGAACGTCAGTACGGAGGCGTCCTCCTCGATCAGCGGGGTGAGGGCGGCGTTGAACGGGCCACCGTACGGGGCGTCCAGGTGTGCCTTGAAGGCGTCCTCGTCCCGGTAGACCTCGAAGATCCAGTAGGCGCGTGGATTGGCCGCCTTGGTGTAGACCTCGAAGGTCAGGTTGCCTTCCTCTTCGCGCACCTTCAGGGCGTAGTCCCAGAGCAGGCGAGCGACCTCGTCCTCCGCTCCCTCTCGGACGGTGAACTCGGCGAGCAGGGTCTTCGTCATGGTTTCGGGTCCTTGTCAGTGGGTGGGGTCGAGGTGCTGGGCGACGGTCTTTTCCGTCGCGAACCTTGCCAACTGGCTCTCCCATGGCGGGTTGGGGCCGGCGACCGAGCAGGTCAGGGCCGCGACCTGCGTGGCGAACAGGCAGGCGGCCTCGACATCGCCGATACGCAGGTCGGTCAGCCTGCCGCCGAGGAGGCCGCGGGTGCCGAGGTGGTGCAGCAGTCCCGCGGTGAAAGAGTCCCCCGCGCCGACCGTGTCGACGACCCGCGTGCCCACCGCGGGCACCTGTAGCCGTTCGCCGTCGAGTGAGGCCAGGGCGCCGTCGGCACCACGCGTGATCAGGACGAGCCGCGCCCCCGCCGCATGCCAGGTGTCGCACGCCTGCTCGGGCGCCGTCCCGGGCAGCAGGAGATCCAGGTCGTCCTCGCTCAGCCGCAGCACATCCGCGAGGCCGCACCAGTGCGCCAGCCGGGCGCGGTAGACCTCGGGGTGCACCAGGAGCGGGCGGACGTTGGGGTCGATGCTGATGGTGGCCCGGGAGGCGGCCACTGCCAGGAAGTCCTCCACCACCACCGCCCCGGGTTCCTTGACCAGGGCCAGTGACCCGGTGTGCACGCAGGCGGTGTCGGCCAGGTCCACCCCGGCCAGTTCCGCGCTCGTCCACTGCCAGTCGGCGGTGGTCTGCGCGTGGAAGGAGAACGTGGCCTGGCCACGAGTGTCCAGCTCGGCCACGGCCAGCGTGCTGGGCTCGGCGGCCTCGACGGCGTGCGACAGGTCCACCCCGGATGCCTCCAGGTGGGCCCGGAAGAGGCGGCCGAACACGTCGCCGGACAGGCGCGCGAGGAAACGGGCCGACGTGCCCAGCCGGGCCAGGGCCACCGCCGTGTTGGCGGGTCCGCCGCCTGGCAGCACCCGCAGGGCGAGTTCGTTCCGGGTACTTGCGGGTTCGGTGAACGCGTCGGCGACGCACTCTCCCAGGACGGTGATCTGAGGCGGGGTCATGGGCTGCTCTTCTCTGGGCTGCTCTTCTCTTGGAACGTGCTGGCAGAACGGGCACGTCGCGGGCAGTCGCTGAACGGCTTCGGGCGGGAGACGGCTGCGGGCGTTGCCGATTTGTGACGGGTGCAAGGCATTGACGTTGCCGGGGACCGGAGTCCATCATCCTCGCCAAGCAGTGTCAACGATGACATAAGTCAACGATGACACCTCGGGACGGCATGCCCCGATGCCGGCCGCTCGCCCGCAATCCCGCAGGAGTTGTTCATGTCACGCATCTCTCGTCTGCCCTCCTCCTTGCTCAGAGCCGCCGCCTGCACGGGTGTCGCAGCCCTCGCCCTGACCGCCTGTGGATCCGGATCGGAATCGGGCACCGCGAGCGCCGGATCGGGCGACGTCAAGGTCGGTCTGATCACCAAGACCGACACCAACCCGTTCTTCGTGAAGATGAAGGAAGGCGCGGAGAAGGCCGCCAAGGAGAACGGCGTCGAACTGTCCACCGCAGCGGGCAAGTTCGACGGTGACAACGCCGGTCAGGTCACCGCCATCGAGAACATGGTCGCCGCCGGCGTGAAGGGCATCCTGATCACCCCCAGCGACTCCAAGGCGATCGTGCCGGCGATCGAGAAGGCCAAGGCCAAGGGCGTGCTGGTCATCGCCCTCGACACCCCGACCGAGCCGGAGAGCGCGGTCGACGCCCTCTTCGCCACCGACAACGTCAAGGCGGGTGAGCTGATCGGCGAGTACGCCAAGGCCGCCATGAAGGGCAAGTCGGCGAAGATAGCCACCCTCGACCTCGCGCCGGGCGTCTCCGTCGGCGTCCAGCGGCACAGCGGCTTCCTGAAGGGCTTCGGCGCCACCGACAAGGACGTCGTCTGCGCCCAGGACACCGGCGGCGACCAGGCCAAGGGCCAGACCGCGATGGAGAACTGCCTGCAGAAGTCGCCCGGCATCAACGTCGTCTACACCATCAACGAACCGGCCGCCCTGGGCGCGTACACCGCGCTGAAGGCCAAGGGCCGGGAGAAGGACGTGCTGATCGTCTCCGTCGACGGCGGCTGCACCGGCACCCAGGCGGTCAAGGACGGCAAGATCGCCGCCACGTCGCAGCAGTACCCGCTGAAGATGGCCGCCGAGGGCGTCAAGGCTGTCGTGACGTACGCCAAGGACGGCAAGAAGGCGTCCGGTTACACCGACACGGGCGTCACCCTGATCTCCGACAAGCCGCAGGACGGGGTCACGTCGAAGGACACCGCCTACGGCCTGGAGAACTGCTGGGGCTGAGCCGCCGACGCCCCGCTGCCGCCGTTCGAAACCCCTCAGCGGGGCGGCCGGCCTCTCCTCCCCGACCGACGGCCGCCCCTCGTCCTCTTGCCGTCCGACAAGGACTTGAGTCTCCCGACAAGGACCTCGCATGACCGCCACGTCCACGCCGCCCTCCACGTCCACGCCGTACGCCGAGCTCAAACAACCGACCACGGCCCGCAGACTGCTCACGCAACCGACCACCGGCCCGCTGGTCGCCCTCCTCCTGGCCTGCGCCTTCTTCTCCATCTCGACCGACCAGTTCCTCACGGGCGGGAACTTCTCGCTGATCGTGCAGCAGGTCATGGTCGTCGGCACACTCGCCATCGGACAGACCCTGATCATCCTCACCGCGGGTATCGATCTGTCGTGCGGTGCCGTGATGGCATTCGGCAGCATCGTCATCGCCAAGATGGCCGCCGAGGGCTCCCTGCCCCCGCTCGCCGCCATCGCCCTGGGCCTGGTCGTCTGCGGCGGCTTCGGCCTGCTCAACGGGGCGTTGGTGCAGAAGATCCCGCTGCCGCCGTTCATCGTCACCCTCGGCATGCTCAACGTGGCGTTCGCGCTGACCCACATCTACTCCGAGGAGCAGACGGTCACCAACCTGCCGGGACCGCTGACGGCGCTCGGGCAGACCTTCCCGCTCGGCAAGACCGACATCACCTACGGCTCGCTGGTCACCATCGCCCTGTTCCTCCTCCTCGCCTACGCCTTGAGCAACACCGGTTGGGGCAGGCACGTCTACGCGGTGGGCAACAGCCCGGAAGCGGCGCGGCTGAACGGCATCCGCACCTCCCGGCTGACCATCGGCGTCTACACCGTGGCCGGCCTGCTGTACGGCATCGCCGCCCTGCTGCTCATCTCCCGCACGGGAGTCGGCGACCCCCAGGCCGGGCAGACCGACAACCTCGACAGCATCACCGCCGTGGTCCTCGGCGGCACCAGCCTCTTCGGCGGACGCGGTTCGGTCCTGGGCACCTTCATCGGCGTCCTCATCGTCGGCGTCTTCCGCAACGGCCTGCAGCTGATGGGCGTCGCCTCCATCTACCAGACCCTGATCACCGGCGTCCTGGTGATCCTCGCGGTGACCGTCGACCAGCTCTCCCGGAAGAAGGCCCGATGACTGCCACCTCCTCCCCCGCCCCCGTGCTGCAGGCCCGAGGTCTGGTCAAGCGCTACGGCCAGGTCACCGCCATCGACTGCGCCGACTTCGACCTGCTGCCGGGCGAGGTCCTCGCCGTCATCGGCGACAACGGAGCCGGCAAGACCAGCCTCATCAAGGCCCTCACCGGCGCGGTGGTCCCCGACGCCGGCGAGATACGGCTCAACGGAAAACCGATCCAGTTCTCCGGTCCGCAAAGTGCCCGCGCCCACGGCATCGAGACCGTCTACCAGGACCTCGCCGTGGCCGCCTCCATGGACATCGCCTCCAACATGTTCCTCGGCCGCGAACTGCGCCGCCCCGGCATCCTCGGCAGCGCCTTCCGCATGCTCGACAAGAAGCGCATGCGTCAGGAGGCCGCCGAGCACATGGCCGACCTGAAGATCGGCCTGCGCTCGCTGACACAGTCGGTCGAGACCCTGTCCGGCGGACAGCGGCAGGCCGTCGCGGTCGCCCGTTCCGTCGCCTGGGCCCGCAGCGTCGTCGTCATGGACGAACCCACCGCCGCCCTCGGCGTCAAGGAGTCCGGTCAGGTGCTGGACCTCATCCGCCGCGTCCGGGACAAGGGCATGCCAGTCGTCCTGATCAGCCACAACATGCCGCACGTCTTCGAGATCGCCGACCGGATCCACGTCCACCGGCTGGGCCGGCGCGCCGCGGTGATCAAGCCCTCCGACTACTCCATGGCGGAGGTCGTCGCCATCATGACCGGCGCGCTCACCGTCGACGAGGCCGGAGCTACTGTCGTAGCGGATTCGGAGGCCGCGAAGGCCGCCGGAGTACAGGCCACCTGACAACACAACCCCGCTCTCACGGCTTCCGGCCGAGGCCGCGGCCGGAACCGACGAGCACAGGAGACTGTTTCCTCCATGGCAGCGCACCGCCGCCCCACCCTGGCCGACGTCGCACGAGAAGTCGGCGTCAGCGCCAAGACCGTCTCCCGCGTCCTCAACGAGGACGGACCCGTCTCGGCGCAGACGCGGGAAGAGGTACTCGCCGCGGTGACCAAGCTGGGCTTCCAGCCGAACCTCATGGCGCGCAACATCCGCGTCGGTGGCCCGGACACCACCATCGGCCTGGTCATCCCCGACCTCGCCAACCCCTTCTTTGGAGCCGTGGCCCGCGCCATCGAGGACACTGTCGGCGAACGCGGACTGACCCTGCTCATGGGCTCCTCCGCGGACGACCCCGACCGCGAACGCGCCCTGACCGCCAAGTTCCTCGCCCGGCGCGTCAGCATCCTGATCGTCGTGCCGTCCGTCGGCGCCGACCACTCCCACCTCAAGTCCCACCGGACGGCGGGGCTGCCCATCGTCTTCCTCGACCGACCAGGAGTCGGCCTGTCCACGGACAGCATCGTCAGCTCAAACCGCGCGGGGGCCCAAGACGGTGTCGCCCACCTGATCGCCCACGGCCACCGCCGCATCGGATTCGTCGGCGACCTGCCCGTCAAGCTGTACACCCGCCGCGAACGCCTCGCCGGATACCGCGTAGCCCTGCAAGAAGCCGACATCCCCTACGACCGTTCGCTGGTCGCCAGCGCACACGACCAGCAGGGTGCCGAGGCCGCGACCTCCGGGCTCCTCGAACTGGCCGATCCCCCCACGGCCCTGTTCGCCGGCAACAACATCATGGCGCTCGGCATCGTCGCCGAACTCGCCCGCGGCAAGCGCAAGGACGTCGCCGTCGTCGCCTTCGACGACGTATCACTCGCCGAAGCACTGGAACCGGCCCTGACCGTCGTCGCCCAGGACCCCGAAGAACTCGGCCGCAGCGCCGCGGCCACCGCCCTGGCCCGGCTCGACGGCGACCGCTCCCGGGCCCGCACGATCACCGTTCCCACCCGGCTGATCGTCCGAGGCTCGGGCGAGCAACCCGCGCCCAAGCCGTAGGGGGCCTGCCCCTCGGCGTTTCCGTGTTTTCGCAGGTCAGGGTGGACAGTGACCCTACCTGGGGATGCGCTCCTGCTTGACGGCTTCGTGCGCGGCGGCCTCTCGTCGTGACCGCGCCCATGTCTGGCCGGTATTCCGCCTTGGGCGCGCACACGTAGTAGGTGGTCCGTCCGCTGGGCTTGCCGTGTATGCGACGGCCGCACAGGGCGCGGACAACGTAGCCGTGCAGCCGGTAGATGCGATTGGTCTGTGGATGCTGGTTCGGCCCGGGGACGGGACGCGAGCGCCGGCGGCCCTCGGCGACCTGCGGCGCGCGCACGAACGTCTCCAGGTCGACCAGCGCCTGAGGCACGGGAGCGGTGGACCACACCCACTGCCCCACCGGGTTGAGGGGGTTGCGGCCTGCGGCCTTGCGGGCCCGCCGGTTCCACACCATGTGCCCGGTGTACTTCGGATTCGTCAGTACCTCCCGGACGCTGGAGGTGGTTCGCCCGGTAGCGCCCTGCGCCGGTCCGCCTACTCGGCATGCGGGACCCCGGCTGACGAGAACCTGAGGACGAAGGAGCACAGCTGCCACGCTCCTGGAATGCGGACCTGGAAACCCCGCCGCACCAAGCCCACGGCCGCGCGGGGTGAGGCAGAGCGCGCGCTGGACCTCGGCGACGACACCGCCGTCCTGATCCGCCGGCCCGCCTGGAAGGCTGATCGTCATGACGATGTCAGACTCCCCCGAGTTCCTTCAGATCACCCGACCGCACGAGATGACGCCGGAACTGGGAAGGCAGTTGGTCGACTGCTGGACAGCCGTCATCAACGCGGGCGGCGCGGTGATCGCGCCCGAAATTCCACTGCCCCCGGTCAGCGTGCGGGACGTCGGTCCCGCGGCGGAACGGCTCATCGCCGGACTCGATCCGGAGCGCGGCCGACTACTCGTCGCCGTCTTCGACGGAACACTCGCGGGCTGGCTGATCATTCGCCGGGACCTCCATCCCCTGATCGCGCACCACGGGGCGGTCAACCACGTCCAGACCCACCCCCGTTTCCGCCGGCAAGGAGTCGGCACCGCCCTCATGACCCGCGTCCGGGAGATCGCCGCGGAGGACATGAAACTGGAGCAGCTGCGGCTCAGCGCGCGAGGGGGACTCGGGCTCGAGCACTTCTACCGGAGCCTGGGATGGACGGAGGTGGGCCGATGGCCAGGTGCGTTGCGCGTGGCCCCTGGCGACGACCGTGACGACATCCTGATGTGCCTCAGCCTCTGAACCGTCCGGTTCGACGTGCCCGCCACGAACCTTGTTCGCTCGTGAAGCAAAGGTAAGGCCCATGCACCACAGGGCGTAAACAGACCGAGGAATGGAAAGGGGGTATACGGCAAAACCGCGGGAAGTGTCGGACGTGCCCGGATCAGGGGCGCGACGGCCTCAGTGGGAGGGTACGGCGTGTGGGTGGAGGGCCCTTGTATCTGGAACCCCGGCTCGGGCCGCGGCTCCGATCGCTGCTGGAGTCGGCCGAGTTCCTGCACATGCTCAGCGACGCGCTCGGCTCGCCGCTCAACCTCGTGGTGCCGGACCAGATAGCCGAGAACCTGGCGCGGTTCCGGTCCGTGTACCGCGAGCACCATCTCTCGGGCCAGGTCTTCTACGCCCACAAGGCCAACCGCTCCAGCGCCCTGCTGCGTCGGCTCGCCGCCACGGACGCCGGGGTGGACGTCGCCTCCCTGGGCGAGTTGCAGCACGCTCTCGGCGCCGGTTTCACACCTGACCGGATCACGGCCACCGGCCCCAAGAACCCCGAGTTCCTGTGGCTCGCCGCTCGCACGGGCGTCACTGTGAGCGTCGATGGCGGATCCGAACTCGACCAGCTCGCCGCGCTGGTGCGCGCACACAAGCTCTCCCCCGTACGTATCCTGCTGCGCCTGTCGGGATTCGAGACGTCCGGCGTCAAGGTCCTGAGCCGGCCGAGCCGCTTCGGCGCGCCCGTACGGGAGTTGGACCTCCTGCTGAAAGCGGTCGAACGGCATGCCGGCGCGGTCGACCTGACCGGGGTCGCCTACCACCTGGACACGACCAGCGTCGCGGAGAAGGCGACGGCCCTGGAAGGCTGCCTGGAAGCCCTGGAGGTGTGCCGCAGCCGGGGCCTGCGCCCCCGGGCCGTGGACATCGGCGGCGGATTCGGCGTCAACTACCTTGCCGACGGCGAGCAGTGGGAGCGGTACACCACCGAACTCACCTCCGCGGTGCTGGGCAGACGCCCGCCCCTGGCCTGGGGCGGGCACGGCTACGGACTGCGCAACGAGGCCGGTACGCTGCGCGGCGCCCTCGGGCTCTACCCGGCCCACCGGCCGGTGGCCGGGGCACGGTACCTCGACGAACTGCTGGCGCAGCCCGCCGTCTCCCTGGGTGGCCGCCCCCTGGCAGCGCATCTGCTGGAGCACCTCTACGACCTGTACACGGAGCCCGGCCGGGCTCTGCTCGACCAGTGCGGGATCACGGTGGCCAAGGTGCTGGAGGTGCGCTCCCCGGATACCGGCGGAGAGTTGCTCGTACGGCTGGCGCTGAAGGCGAACGACGTCGCCCTGGAGGAGCACGGCGTGCTCATGGACCCCGTCGTGATCCCCAGGAACGGCACCGGGCGGGGCACGGACACCGGCTCAGAGCCCGTCGGCGTCCACCTGTTCGGCAGCCTGTGCCTGGAGACGGACATGATCACCCGGCGTACGGTCTTCCTGCCGCGCCGTCCCGCGCCGGACGACCTGATGGTCTTCGCCAACACCGCCGGCTACGCCATGGACTTCCACGCCACCCGCGCCCAGCTCCAGCCCGTCGCCCGCCAGGCCGCCGTCTGGCAGGACGGCGACGCGTGGCGCTGGTGCCTGGACGACCAGTACTGGCCGCTCACGCTCCCGGGAGAACGCAATTGAGGTACGACAGCATCACCGAGGCCATAGGCAACACCCCGCTGGTGCGCATCGACCCGGACGTGCACGGACTGCGGAACATCGATCTGTACGCCAAGCTCGAACTGCTCAACCCGTTCGGCTCGGTCAAGGACCGGGCCGCCTGGAACATGGCGCGCCCGCACCTGAGTGAGGCGGTCGAACACGGCAGCCAGGTCGTCGAGTTGTCCAGCGGCAACACGGCGAAGGCGCTCGCGGTCATCGCGGGCATGCACGGGCTGACCTTCAAGAGCGTCACCAACCGGATGCGAGTCCCGGAGATAAAGGACCTCCTGTTGCTGCTCGGCGCTCAGATCGAGGAACTGCCGGGCCAGAGCGAGTGTCTGGACCCGACCGCGACCGACGATCCGCTGACCCTGTTCCACCGGAATCTGTCCGCCTCCGGCAGCGCCTATCTGCACACCGACCAGTACTTCAACCCGCGCAACACGGAGGCCCACCTCACCGGCACCGGACCGGAGATCGTGAAGGACCTGGACGGCCGGGCTCCGGACTGGTTCGTGGCGTGCGTGGGCACCGCGGGCTCCTCGACGGGGGTTGCCCGCGTCCTGCGGGAGACCGACCCGGCCGTGCGGGTGCTCGGCCTGGTCGCGGCCAAGTCCGACTTCATCCCCGGCATCCGCACCATCGACGAAGTGCAGGAAGTGGGCCTGTTCGACCCGGACACGTACGACACGATGGAGTCGGTGAGCTCCGACGACGCGATCGAGGGGATGCTGGCCCTCAACCGCCGGTGCGGCATTCTGGCCGGACCCACCGGCGGGGCCGCCTACTTCGGCGCCGTACGTCATCTGCGAGAGCTGGACGAGGAGTTGACGGAGCGTCAGGTCGCGGTATTCATCGTCTGCGACCGTGTGGAGAGCTATCTGAGTTACGTGCGGCAGCGACGGCCCGACCTGCTGGGCCGACCGCCCCGGAAGAACTCACCGGCCGACCTGACCGACGCCGAGATACGCACAGCCCCCGCCATCGGCGTCACCGACGCCCAGGCGTGGATCGCCACCGACCGGCCGCTCGTCGTCGACCTGCGCAGCCCCTACGCGTACGCCGCGCTGCACATCGACGGCTCGGTCAACATCGTCGACGAACTGTTCGCGGAACTGGTCCAGGGCGGCCTGCCGTTCAGCGGGCGGCAGCCGGTGCTGCTGGCGTGTCCGGTGGGTGAGCAGTCCGCCCGGTACGCGGCGCTGCTGACCCGGATGGGGCACCCCGACGTCCGCAGCCTGGCCGGCGGCATCATCGCGTGGCGCGACGCGGGCGCGCCCCTGGTACGGGACTGACCGCCATGACCGCACCCACGACCCGCGACCACGGCCCCACCGACCTCGACGACCTGCGCGCCTGGCAGCGCGAGGTACGTGCGCAGTTCCCGATCCTCTCCGGGCAGCCGGAGCCGGCCTCCCCGGAGCCCGCCTACCTGGACAGCGCGGCCACCGCACAGAAGCCGCTGGCCGTCCTGGACGCGGTGCGGACCTACCTCACCACCACCAACGCCAACGCCGGGCGCGGCACCTACACCTGGGCCAACCGGACCACCGACCTGGTCGAGCGCACCCGCGACCGGGTCAAGGAGTTCCTGGGCGACCCGCACCCGGAGCGTTCCGCCGTCCACTTCACCAGCGGCACGACCGAGGGCCTGCGCACGATCGCGCGCGACTGGCTGGCCGCTTTCCTCTCCGACGGCGACGAGATCGTCGTACCGGTCGCCGACCACCAGGCCAACATCCTCCCCTGGCTGGAGACCCAGCAGTTACTCGCCCGCCAAGGTGTGCACGTCCGCGTCCGGCCGATGCCCTACCAGCCGGGCTCCGGGGACTACGACCACATCGCGCTCGGCGAACTGACCGGCCCTCGCACCCGGTTCGTCGCCGCCACCCACGTCCACCACGTCTACGGCGGCGACATGAACCCGCACCGCATCCGCCGGGCGGTCGGCCCGGACGCGGTCATCTGCCTCGACGCCGCCCAGAGCGTCGGCCACCAGCCGGTGTCCGTGGCCGACCTGGACGTCGACTTCGTCGTCTTCTCCGGGCACAAGGCCCTGGCCCTGCCCGGCACCGGCGCGGTCTGGTCCCGCCAGGCACGCGGGCCGGCCTTCGCTCCCGGCGGCTGGAGCGGCACCCCGAACACCGCAGGCATCGCCTCCCTGGCGGCGGCTCTGGACTGGCTGGACGCCACCGGCGTCGACCGCGTCGAACGCTGGACGGTCGCCCTGGCGGCCCGGCTCACCGAAGGGCTGCGCCACCTGGACGCCTACGAGGTGCTCGGCTGTCCGCTCAGCCTGGCCGCCGACTCCACCGTCCAGCGCCGCCAGGGCATCGTCACCTTCCGCCACCGGGCCATCGACTCGGGCGACCTCGGGTTCATCCTCTTCAGCCACGGCTTCATGGTCCGGTCCGACAGCCACTGCCAGGGCAGCGCGGGCGAGAAGACCGACTCCGTGCGCGTGAGCCTGCACGCGTACAACACCCCGGAGGAGATCGACCGGTTGCTGTCCGTTCTCAACGCACTCGATTGATGCGGACACCAGTGATGCGGACGATCAGGCAGAATGGAAACCGTTTTCAGCTGTAGCCTCTGAGAGGCAAGGAATGACAGGTGCAAGACGGCGAGGTGGCACGACCCGATGGGGCTGAGCATGGCAACGGCCGCGCGGTGGGTGGAGCGCTGGGAACGGCAGCAGCAGCGGTACGCCGTCGACCGTGAGGAGCGGTTCACCGTGATCGCCGACATCGTCGAGCACATCACGGCGGACCGCGCGGGCCGGCCCCTCGTCGCCGACCTGGGCTGCGGCCCCGGCTCGCTGGCGGCCAGACTGGCCCAGCGACTGCCGGACGCGGACATCGTGGCCGTGGACATGGACCCCCTGCTGCTGGAGCTGGCCCGCACCCACCACGCCGACGCGGCCCGCTACGTCGACGCGGTGATCGGCGAGACCGGCTGGACCGAGGCGCTGGACCTGGACCGTCCACTGGACGCGGTCGTCACGACGACGGCACTGCACTACCTCGACACCGACACCCTCCGCCGTACGTACCGGCAGCTCGCCGCACTGCTGCGGCCCGGCGGCGTGCTCGTCAACGGCGACCATCTCCCTCAGGACCACGCCGGCCCGGCCGGCCTCACCGCCCACGTCGGACGCCGCCGGGCCGACCGGCAGCAGGCGTTCGCCCACGAGGACTGGGCGTCCTGGTGGGCGGCCGTCGCGGACGACCCGGAACTGACCGACCTGCTCGACGAGCGCCGCCGCCGGACGGCGACCGGTGCTGGTGCCGACACCGGCACCGATTGCGCCCCGCCCCTCTCCGGCCACCTGAGCCTGCTGCGCGAGGCCGGCTTCGCTCAGGCGGGTCCCGTCTGGCAGTACGGCGAGAGCTACGTGGTCGTGGCCGTCCGGTAGCGCGGGCGGTAGGGCAGGAAAACTTCCCGGCCAGGTTCGAGACGACGGCGAACGCCGCAGCATCGTGAACCAAAATCAAACCGCGACGTTAGTGCAGCAGGACCGGCTTTACGGTCTTACCTGTCTCGGCATCCCTCACCGCACCCCTGATGTCGTCGAGGGGATACGTCTGCACGATCTTGTCGAAAGGGAACCGCCCAGCGAGATGGAGATCAATGAGCTGTGGAATTAGTAACTGCGGAACACTGTCGCCCTCTATAACGCCGTGCACGGTGCGTCCCATCAGCTGGGCGAGGTCGATGGGCGCGTCCTACCCAGTTCCACCGGAGCCCGCGATTGCCGCAACTCCGCCCATTGCGAGCATGCTCACAGCGGCGCGTGGTCTCTGGCAGACCGACCGCGTCGAGGCAGAAGGCAGCACCGTCCCTACAGATTCGCTTGACCGTCCCCACGATGTCGCCCGATCCGGCGTCTATCAGATGCGTCGCGCCTAGTTCAGCGGCCAGGTCGAGCCGGTTTCGGTGCAGATCGATAGCAATGACCGGAGCGCAGCCCATGATGTTCGCGGCCATGTCTCCAGCGAGCCCCACCGCACCGGCGCCCATGACAACGAGGCTGGAGTTCGGGGGAGGCCTGAGTACATTGGCGCCTACCTGGGTAGGCACGGTTTCCGCCAGTGGCGCCCGGTCGAGCTGGGCAAGACGGCCGAGGCCAAGATCGTGTTCTACACGAGCCCGACGTCCTGACCCGCCCCCTGCCGGCAGTCGTACGCCTCGCGGGCGTCGAGCACGTCCCCCATGTGCTTCTCGGCCCATCGCACCGCCATCGCGATGGGCTCGAGCAAGGTGCGGCCCAGGGGGGTCAGTTCATAGCCGGCACCACCGGGCGACGCTCGCCGTCGCCTACTGACGGGCGTTGCGCGCATCGCCGCCGGGGTGCCGGTACGGCCGGTACCCCGGCGGCGCCGCGACAGGACGCACGCATCGAGGAACACGCACACACGGGGGGGGAACGTCCATGGTGTCCGAGACGAAAATCGAGCCGTCGCCGGAGCGGTCGGGCGACGGGGAGCTGTGGTTCCGGCAGTTCCATCCCGAGGCCGGCCCGCGCCCCGGAGCTGCTGGGCCTGGTGCTGCCGGCGGTACGCGCGGACTATCGGGCGATCGAGACGTACACCTACCGTCCGGGGCCGCGGCTCACCTGCCCCGTCACGGCCCTGGTGGGCGACGCCGACCCCAAGGCGTCGGTCGAGGAGGCCGACGCGTGGCGCGAGCACACCACCGCGGGCTTCGACCTGCGGGTGTTCTCCGGCGGCCACTTCTACCTGGCGGAGCATCAGGAGCAGGTCACCGCCTGCCTGGCGGCCGTCCTCGGCGTGTAGCGCGCCAGCACCATGAATCGGACACTCGCCACCGTGGACCGCATCCGGCCCGCACACTCCCGGAACCCGTGGCCAGCCGTCTCGGTGCTGGCGTTCGTGGCCGCGGTGGCCACCCTTCAGAACACCGTGGTCGTCCCCATGCTTCCGGTGCTTCAGCGCGGTCTGCACACTGCCACGGCGGGCAGCATCGCGTGGATGGTGGCCGGCCGTGTCCTGCAGGGCGCGGGGTCGGCTCTGCTTCCGCTCGCCGTGGGTATCGTCCGCGAACTGCTGCCGGAGCGCCGGCTGCCCACCGGCATCGGTGTCGTCAGCGCCACGGTCGGCCTGGGAAGCGGCGCGGGCATGGTCATGGCAGGTCTGTTCGCCGGGAACTACCGCGCCCTGTTCTGGACCATCGCCGCCCTCGGGGCGGGCTGCATGGTCCTGGTAGGGGCCGTGATCAGGAGCGGTTCACCGCGCGCCGAGGGCCGCCCGGACCTCCCGGGGGCCGCGCTGCTCTGCACGGCCCTGGTCTGTCTGCTCGCCACCAGCCAGGGCGGTGCATGGGGCTGGACGGCGACGCGCACGCTCGGCGTCTTCGGGGCCGCCGCGCTGGCCGGCGTGCTGTGGGCAGTCACCGCGCGGCGCGTCGCGACCCCGCTGATCGAACCGACGATGCTCATCGACCGCCGTACGGTGGGTGCCAGCGTGGCCTCGTTCCTCCTCGGGTTCGCCCTGTTCGAGATGATGACGACGCTCTCCGGGTTCACGCAGAGCCAGTGGGACGCCTCCGTGCTGCGCGTGGGCGGATACCTGCTGCCCACGACCACCCTGATGCTGGTGTTCTCCGTGCTCTCCGGCCGGCTGATGCGCAGGTTCTCCGCCTCGGCCCTGGTGACGTCCGGGTCGGTGCTGGTCGGCCTGTCCGGGCTGTGGCTAACCCTCTCCTGCGAGGGTGACCTCGATGTGTACGCCGCGTCCACCCTGCTCGGCGGGGGTATCGGCATCAGCTATGCCGCCCTCGGCACGTTGGCGGTCCAGCACGTCGCGCCTGAGAAGACCGCTGCCGCGAGCGGGGTCAACACCCTCGCGCGCACGATCCGACGCGGCGCTCCCGGCCGGCCGGCTACAGCTGGAACTTCGCGATCGCCGCCATCAGTGCCGGGGGCGCGGCGGTCTTTGCAGCGTCGTACGCAATCGCCAACCGGAAATTACTCCACTCGGCGGTACCCGAGGACGTTGGCGACACCGACGCCATCTCATGATGGCCGTGAGGCATGTCCCGAGTCCTTCCGATGCCTCTCCTGGAAAAGAGCCCAGCCCCATGCATAAGCCCTGGTCAGGACTCTAAAGGCAGACGAGTCGGGCTGTACGCCGGATTCTGTCGCCCGGTCGCCTCGCGGCGGCCGGGGAGACGGCCATCCATCTAGGGTCGGCGTTGCCGCCGACCTCGTGCGGTCTACCCGCGGACTCGGGCGGGCAGCCCTCGAACGTCCGCGCAGAGCCGCCTTTTACAGCGCTCCTTTTGACCTTGCTCCGGGTGGGGTTTACCTAGCTGCCCAGGTCACCCTGGGCACTGGTGGTCTCTTACACCACCGTTTCACCCTTACCGAGGACCGAGATCCCCGGCGGTCTGTTTTCTGTGGCACTGTCCCGCGGGTCACCCCGGGTGGCCGTTAGCCACCACCCTGCCCTATGGAGTCCGGACGTTCCTCGGGAAGTCCCTGGGGGCTCCACGCGGCCGTCCGCCCGGCTCGTCTGCCGTGTCGACCATGCTACCGGGCGCGCGCCCTGCCTCGCCCCTGACCCCGTCCCCCACCCCGCCAGGATCAGTGTGAAGGCCACCCCGATGCCCGCCATCAGCGGCTCGGCCAGGAAGATCGCGCCCCTGCCACCGCGACGGCCGGATTGACGTACGTGGACACCGCCGCCCGAGTCGGCCCACCATGGGAAGATTCAAGACACCCTGTGGCGACTGTCGCATCGCACCTTTCTCGCCACCGTGGCCCGCCGTCGCGTCCACGCGGTTACTCCAACATGTCGCCATAGGTGGCAAATAGGCCCTTTGTCGTGTAGGCATGCCTCTGCCTGCGTCGCAGGGAGGTCAGGGGATCGTTCGGCAGGTCAGAACTGCCTTTGCGTGCCAGGGTGCGGGTACGTCAGGTTGAGGAGGGTGGCGTAGGGTGGCTGTCCTATTAACTGTCTGGTTTCTGTTCCGAGTTGACGGTCGGTCCGCGCTGCGCGACGCGTGTCCGAACGGTTGATCGAGAGGACTCCGATGCCCGAAACCCCGACCTATGCAGTGCGTTCGGAGCCCGGTCGGGTGACCGCTACGGGCCCGGCACGGAACAGACATGCCAGGCCGCCCGCTCAGGAGGGACCGACAGTTTCGGCCAACCGGTCCCGCGCGATGCGCCTCGCTGTCGTTCCCGCGGCATTCATGGCGGTCCTCGCCGCCGCTCTGATCGTCTTCGTCCTGCTCGCCCAGGACGGCGCCGCTGACGCGACCACCTGGGCCGTGCTCACCGGCGGCGCCGTCCTCGGCGGTGGCGTTCTGGGTGGTGCCGCGTTCGCCGCCCGCGCCGACGCCCGGCGGGTGTCGCGGCAGTACGCATCACTGCCCCGTGTCGTCGCCGCGGGCCAGTCCGACCTCCAGGACGTGCTTCAGCGGCTGGAGCGGGGCGAGTCGGTGGAGCAGGTTCCGTTCACCCATCAGACTCCGCCCGCGACAGACCCACTCGGCCGTCTCGCGTATGAGATAAGCGTTGCCATGTGGCAGGCCCGGACGGTCGTGGCGCAGACGGCACAGTCCTCCCAGTCCTCCCAGAGCGTCTCGCCGGACACTGAGGAGAAGGTCGAGGTCTTCGTCAATCTCGCCCGGCGACTTCAGTCCCTGGTGCATCGCGCGATCAGCATGCTCGACCAGCTCGAGAACGAGGTCGAGGACCCGGAACTGCTCAAGGGCCTCTTCCACGTCGACCATTTGGCCACCCGCATACGCCGTCACGCGGAGAACGTCGCCGTGCTCGGCGGCTCGGTGTCCCGCCGGCAGTGGACCCGCCCGGTGACCCTGACCGAGGTGCTGCGTTCGTCGATCGCCGAGGTCGAGCAGTACTCCCGGGTCAAGCTGGTGCCGCCGATCGAGGGCACGCTGCGCGGCCATGCCGTCGCCGACGTCATCCATCTGCTGGCCGAACTGGTCGAGAACGCCACGTCCTTCTCCGAGCCCCACACCCAAGTACTGCTGCGCGCCCAGCGGGTGACCTCCGGGCTGGCCGTCGAGGTCGAGGACCGCGGTCTGGGCATGCCGCTGCAGGAGCAGGCGCGGATCAACGCGTTGCTCGCCGAGCCGGACCACATCGATCTCAGCAAGCTGCTGGCCGACGGCCGTATCGGCCTGTACGTGGTGTCCGCGCTGGCCCGCCGCCACGGCATCGCGGTCCGGCTTCAGAGCAACATCTACGGCGGCATCCAGGCGGTCCTGGTCATCCCGCGCGGGCTGCTCGGCGAAGAGCCTCCCGCGGCACCCGCCCAGGCGGCCCTCCAGGCGCCCGCCCAGGCAGCCACCGGCATGTCCCGGCCGGCCCAGGCGCCCCCTGGCATGTCCAGGCCCGCTCAGGCGACCGCCGACATGTCCCGGTCGGCCCAGACAGCCACCGGCATTCCCCAGTCGGCCCAGGCGCCAGCCGGCATGCCCCGGTCGGCCCAGACAGCCACCGGCATTCCCCAGTCGGCCCAGGCGCCAGCCGGCATGCCCCAGTCGGCCCAGACAGCCACCGGCATTCCCCAG